>CAZONP010000024.1:0-18938 GCA_964581155.1 uncultured Candidimonas sp.
ATGTCTTCAATAACTTGCTTGGTGACGTTGAAAAGACTGTTCAGGTTGGTGTCTATTACAGCACGCCAATCGTCGATGCTCATTTTGCGGAAAAGGCCATCACGCGTAATTCCGGCATTATTCACGAGCACGTCTACAGGCCCAAGTTCATCGCGCACCTTTTTGAAAGCATCGACTGTTGAATCCCAATCTGACACGTTTCCTACCGACGCATGGAATTTATATCCAAGCGCTGCCTGTTCGTCCAGCCACTGTTTGAAATTGCGGCTAGGCCCGCAACCCGCGACTACCGTGAAGCCTTCTTTGGCCAGGCGTTGGCAAATTGACGTGCCTATGCCCCCCATTCCACCCGTTACATAAGCAATTTTGCCACTCATTTTCTTCTCCTTTTAAGTTCTTTTTTGCGCCCCGCGTTCCCTATAGTGCCCTTACCTTCACATAGCTGCCAGGGGCGGGTTCAAGCGGCGCATAACGGCCACTACCTAATTTCTTGCGGGCGGGCACCTGAGGGCCGGATTGCGATTCCAGCCACTGCGCCCAGTCGGGCCACCAACTGCCTGCATGCTCGGATGCCGCCTCGAGCCAGGCCTGAGGGTCCGGCTGCGTCTCGTTGCCGCTTGCTTGCTGAGTTTGCGCCCAATAACTGCGGCGGTTCTTTGAAGGTGGATTGATGACGCCTGCAATGTGGCCTGAAGCACCCAACACAAAGCGTAACGGCCCTTTCAAAATGTTTGCGCCGGCATAGGCGGCGTGCCACGGCACGATATGGTCTTCGCGAGACCCATAAACATACGCGGGCATGTCCAGCGCGGTCACGTCGAGCGCATGGCCATCGACAGTGACTCTGCCCGCGACCTTCAGGTTGTTTTCCAGGTAAGTATTGCGGAAGTACCAGGTAAAGAACGGACCAGGAAGATTGGTGCCGTCAGCATTCCAGAAGAGCAGGTCGAACGCCTGGGGCGCCTCGCCCTTAAGATAATTATTGACCACGTAATTCCAGACAAGCTCGGCCGGACGCAGAAAGGAAAATGTTGTACCGAGCTCGCGCGCGGACATTAGCCCGCCACTGCCAAGCTGGCGTTCGCGGGTCTGCGCGTGATATTCGTCGACGAACACGTCGAGCACACCCGTTTCCTTGAAATCCAGTAGCGTTGTGAGCAGCGTGAGTGACGCCACCGGATCCTTACCCTGCGCGCGCGCCAACGCAATTGCCGACGCAAGCAAGGTGCCGCCTACGCAGAATCCCAACGCGTTTATCTGCTCTTGGCCGGTGAGTTCGGCGGCGATGTCCATGGCGGTGACGACACCGCTTTGGAGGTAATCGCCCCATGTGGCCTTGTCGATGCCGTCGGTGTCGGTGGGCAACGGGTTACGCCACGAAATTAGAAAGACGGTAAACCCCTGCTGAACCGCGTAACGAACGAAGGAATTTTCCGGTTGCAGATCCAGAATATAGAACTTATTGATGCATGGCGGAACAATGAGCAAAGGTCGTTGCGCAACCTGATCCGTTAGCGGCGCATACTGGATCAACTGCATGACGGCATTCTGGAAGATAACCGAACCCTGCGTCGTTGCTACGTTTTCCCCGAGTTCGAACCGCGCTTCGTCCGTTTGCGATAACCGCCCTTTCCGGATGTCGGCATACAAATTCTGTATTCCGTTGTACAGGGACTGGCCCTTGCTTTCGATGAGCGCGCGTTGCACTTCGGGATTAGTGGCCATGAAGTTGGCCGGCGAGCTGGCTTCGATCCATTGCATGGTCGCAAAACGCAGACGATTGCGCATTGGTTCGCTGACGTCGGCCGCGTCGACCATTTGGTCCATTGCTTTGGCCGACAACAAATAGGCGTGCGCCGCCAACAGCAGCGCGGGGCTGGATTCCCATGCGGGCGTGGCGAAACGGCGGTCTGCCGGCTTTTCCAGTTTGCCTTGCTGGGCACTGGTGGCGACCCGCATCCATTCGTGGGCGAATTCGGCCTGAATCTGGGCGAGTTTGTCAGGCGCCACACTTACCTGTCTGGAGAATTGATTTAGGGAAGGGACGCTCACTTTTTGTACACCTTGAACATGTTGATGCCTTGAACTAATGGTGGAACGCATTGCAAAACCTGTCAATCAGGGTAAGTCGCTACCCTGGTCGGCGCAGGTGATTTTCGTCAGACAACCAGGCGAAAGTCGCCTGACGACCAGTGATGGATTCACGGCGATAAGAGAAGAACAGATCGGGTTTCGAGAACGTGCAATCGCCACTGATTTCAATATTGCCGACACCGGCACCATGAAGACGATAACGTGCCAGCGACGCGAGGTCTGCCAGCCACTTACCCGATAGCGTCTTCTTGACGAAGAAAACGCTGGTCGCGGGATCCGAGTCGACAAAGGCATGGTACACGTCGGACCCTACTTCAAAATTACGCTGTCCAATACCGGGCCCTATCCATGCGCGCCATGGCGATGTGCCCGGGCAAGATCCGCGCAAGGCCTCGATCGTGCGCTCAAGAATACCCGCACACAGCCCGCGCCAGCCTGCATGCGCCACACCTAAAGCGCTGCCCTCTTCATTGGCAATGACGACAGGCAGGCAGTCCGCCGTCATGATGGCTAGAACCGTGTTAGGCATGAAGGTTATCGCGGCGTCTGCAATGGGAACCGGCAGTTGCGGCATCGGTGCACTTGCGGCAAGGCGGTCTGCATTGACCACACAGGTGCCGTGCACCTGATCGAGCCATAAAGGCTCGGCGGGTAACGATGCCCGCACAAGGCGTCGATTGGTCGCGACATGGGTGGCGTCATCGGCGGTATGCAAGCCTAGATTCAACGACGCCCAGGGGCCTTGGCTGACGCCGCCCTGGCGCGTCGTGCAGAAGTAGGCAACGCCTTGCCACGGCAAGCCTGAAACCGATGGGAGCTTATGGCTGGCCATCAGGCGTCCCAGGCGATACTGTCGAGAATCTGCTGGAAGTCGTCCGCCAGGGGCGTCTGAAACGACACCGTTTCTCCGGAAGAAAAATCGTCGAAGCTAAGCGCTCGCGCGTGCAGCAGCTGGCGGGTAGCGCCCCCAACAAGCTTGCCGCCATACAAGACATCGCCCACCAGGGGATGGTTCAGGCTCATCATGTGGACGCGAATCTGGTGCGTGCGCCCGGTTTCCAGCTTGCAGGTTACTTCAGCGACAGTGGCATCGTCGTCCAGCCGACCGGATCTGACCGGCGCGTAATGGGTAATGGCCGCCTTGGGCGCGATGGCGTTGGTCACCGCCATGCGGACCGGCACTCGTGGGTCCCGGCCGATATCAGCGTTGACCGTACCCGCCCGGGTCAGCCGCCCATGGACCAGCGCGGTATATTCGCGGCTGACGGTGTGTGCCTGGAGTTGGCGGATGAGGTGGGTTTGGGCCTTCTCGTGGCGCGCCACCACCAACAGCCCGGATGTATCCTTGTCGAGCCGATGCACGATGCCTGCGCGGGGCACTTTTGCAAGTTCCGGATAGCGGTGCAACAAGCCGTTAAGCAAGGTGCCTTGCCAGTTGCCGGCCCCAGGGTGAGTTACCAGACCTGCCGGCTTGTTGATTACGATCCAGTCGGCGCTTTCAGCCACGGTGACAAAGTCCACAGGTTCCGGCGAAAATGCCAGCGATTCCGCGGGCACCTGCTCGTGGACGATGAGTTTGTCGCCCGCCGTAACCATTTGCTTGATGCGCCCTGGACTGCCATTGACCAGTACATGACCAGCTTCGATCCAACCCTGCAGTCGACTACGTGAATGGTCAGGAATAAGTCCCGCCAGCACCTTGTCCAGGCGCTCGGGCAATGCCTTGAAAGGAATCTGAAATTCCCGTGGCGCAATAGCGGAAAAACTTTCTTTAGCAATATCTGTGTCAGGCATGGCGACAAATCATATAATCAGCCTGCAATGCTAACACCAAGGACGCTTTTGTGACTCGTATCGACCTCAAACTATTTCGAATTCCCGGCTTGAAGCAGCTAAGTCGCGCCATGTTGGTTCTGACTATGGCGGCTGTCGTCGCCGGATGCGGCACGATGAAAGCGGAACAAGACGTTACCGCCGGCTGGAGCGCTGATCGTCTGTACCAGGAAGCACGTACGGAAATCAGCGCCGGCAACTGGAAAGACGCGCGCACTCGGCTCGAAGCCCTGGAAGCGCGGTATCCCTTTGGCAACTATGCGCAGCAAGCGCTCATCGACCAGGCCTACGTCAACTGGAAGGACGAAGAGCCGGAGCAGGCGCTGGCGGCAATCGACCGCTTCCAGCAGCAGTATCCCAATCATGCGGGTACTGACTATATGCTCTATCTGAAAGGGCTTATCACATTCACGCCGCCAAGCGCCGCATTCACCAAGCTAACGCGCCAAGACCCCAGCGAACGTGATCCCAAGGGCTTACGGGAATCGTACGAAGCCTTCAACGAACTGATCAAACGCTACCCGGACAGCCGTTATACGCCGGACGCAAAAAAGCGTGCCACCTGGCTGGTCGACACCATTGCGCGTAACGAAGTTCACGTAGCGGAATACTATTACACGCGGGGCGCCTATGTGGCGGCTATCAACCGCGCGCAGACCGTCATTACCGACTTCCAGGGTGTTCCTGTGGCGGAGCGCGCTCTTTATATTACTTACTTGTCATACGACAAGCTGGGCATGACGGAACTGCGTGACGATGCCAAGCGGGTTCTGGATCAGAACTTCCCCAGTACCCGTTTGTACGATGAGGGCCTGGCGGGCACGTCCGGCAGCAAATGGAACCCTGTCAACTGGTTCTAACGCTATATCCCTGACGTTACAGCATTGCACAGGCCCGGCGGAATTTCTTCCCGCCCGGCCTGTTTTCTATTGAAAAAGGCAATGACCTGCCCCGGTTCGCGGGTGCGGGCAAACGCCGGCAATCCGCGCCACAGGAGCTTGCCGTAGGGCTTGTCGACAATACGCGCATCGCCCACCATAAGCACACCCCAGTCCTGCTCCGAACGGATCAGCCGCCCTGCGCCCTGCTTCAGGGCGATGGCCGCTTCCGGAACCTGATATTCCATGAACGGATTGCCCCCTTCGCTACGGCACAGATTCAGGCGCGCTTCCAGCACGGGGTCGTCGGGCGGAGCGAACGGCAGTTTGTCGATGGCCACGAGAGTGAGCGCTTCGCCAGGCACATCGATTCCTTCCCAGAAACTTGCGCTGCCCACCAATACGGCATTTTTTGCGATGCGAAAGCGCTCGAGCAGTGCGCCGCGCGAGCTTTCGCCCTGGCGCAGCAGCAGCCGGTCGACACCCGTGTCCTCGAAATGTGCCTGCAGAAGCTCGGCGATACGGTCGACGGAACGCAGTGTGGTGCACAACACCAGCACGCCGCCGGAAGATGCTTCGATCAAGGGAAGAAGCGCTTCGACGAACTTTTCGTTGAACGACGGATCACTGGGCAATGGCAGCGTGCGAGGCACAAACAAGACGCCTTGTGAGGCGTAATCGAATGGCGAGTCCCAGCGCTCTGTGCGTGCATCCCACAAGCCAAGCTGGCGCAGGAAATGGCCGAAATCGCCATTCACTGAAAGCGTCGCCGACGTCAGGACCCACGCTTGATCCTTGCTGCGATATCGCGAAAAAATTTGGGCTACCGACAGCGGCGCACTATGCAGGCGCATATGGTGCAGGCTTTGTTCGACCCAGCGGACTGCGGCTGCGGGTTGCGGCTGCGCGGCGGAATCCTGGCTGGGCTTCAGGGCGTTGTTGCCCTGCCTGTCAGGCTGGCTCCATTGAAAGAGCCGCGCGCGTATGTCCAGACAGGTTTTTGACACGGCGGCAAGGTCGGGATGTTTTTCACTGACCACGTTCAGCAGCGCTGTGCTGTCGTCCAGGACGGCCAGCAGGTCGGCCAGCGCGGCGTCAAACTCTGTTGCATTGGGAATGGCCTGAAAGGTGGCCTTACGCCCCGGAAGCTTGTCTATGGGTGCGGCTGTCAGGCGCAACTGGCGGGCCGCATTTTCAATTTTCTTTCCGGCTTCGCTCCAATTGGCCGACTCGCGCGCATGGGCCAAGCCGGCAGCCTCCGCCGCCCGGGCCAGGTCCAGCAACTGATGCGACGAAACACTGGAGCCCAGAAAACGGGTGGCAATGTCCGGCAGTTGATGCGCCTCGTCGAAAACGACAAGTTCCACCGTGGGCAGCAGGTCTGTGATGCCCTCTTCGCGCAGTGCCAGGTCGGCCATGAAAAGGGCATGATTGACGACCACCAGATCGGCGTCCTGAGCCTGCCGGCGCGCCTTCATGACGAAACAATCGCGTACATGCGGGCAGTCCTGACCCAGGCAGTTTTCGCGCGTGGATGTGACACGGTTCCAGATGTCGGCGTCTTCAGGAACCTGTGCAAGTTCGCTTTTGTCGCCGCTTTTGGACTGCTGGGAAAACACCTGAATGTGACGCAATTGATTGATTTCGGCACGGGATTTCAGGCCACGGTCGTCGCCCGCCAGGCGTTCCAGGTGATAGTGGCATACATAATTGCCGCGACCCTTGAGCAAGGCGACATTGATGGATAGCGCCAAGGCCTTGCGCAGGCGCGGGAGATCGCGACGAAATAACTGATCCTGCAGGGTGCGTGTGCCGGTCGATACCAAGACCTTGCTTCCGCTTAGGAATGCCGGTACCAGGTAAGCCCAGGTCTTGCCAGTGCCTGTACCCGCCTCGGCAATGAGCGTCGTATGCTCGCGCAGGGTTTGCTCTATGGCCAGGGCAAGCTCGAGTTGCGCCTGGCGCGGCTGATAGTCGGGCATTGCCTTGGCGATGGGGCCATTGGGCGCGAAGATATCGGTGAGTTCTTGCAGAAGCATTGAATAAGATATGCGCTAGGCGCTGAATAACCAGGCACGCAAAAAAGGGTAAAGTGAGATACGCCGCTTATGGCGCGGACACCCTTATGATACCCGCCTATATTCCGGAGCGGCGAACACATGTGGCAAAATGCGCCGCATGTTTTATGTTTTCACGATGGACTCATGACCGATACTTCTGTTCTAGCCAAATCCGATGCCGCCACCTATGCCCCCGACCCGGCCCGCATCGTCGCGCTGATTGCCAACGAGCTCAACGTACGAGCCGCGCAGGTGGCCGCCACGGTGGAACTGCTGGACGGCGGCGCGACCGTACCGTTCATTGCGCGATACCGCAAGGAAGCAACGGGCGGCCTTGACGATACCGTGTTGCGCAACCTGGAGGTTCGCCTGCTTTATGTGCGCGATCTTGAAGCCCGCCGCTCAACGATTCTGGAATCGGTCGACCAACAAGGCAAGCTTACCCCGCAACTGCTGCAGGAAATAAAGGCGGCCGACACGAAGCAGCGCCTCGAGGATTTGTACGCACCCTTCAAGCCGAAACGGCGCACACGGGCCCAGATCGCGCGGGAAGCCGGCCTGGAGCCGCTAGCCGACGCTATATTGGCCGATCCCGCATGTGACCCGGCACTATTGGCCGGCGATTACCTGAACCCGGAAACGGTTGCCGACGTCAAAGCGGCTTTGGACGGCGCACGCGATATTCTTGCGGAACGCTACGCGGAAAATGCGGACTTGCTGGCCGATATGCGCACCCACATGTGGCAAACCGGCCGCCTGTATTCCAAAGTCATCGACGGCAAGGAAACCGAGGGCGACAACTTTCGCGACTGGTTTGATTTCAATGAACCGGTGCGATCGTTGCCGTCGCACCGTATTCTTGCCATGCTGCGCGGCAGGCAGCAAGGCGTGCTCGACATCCGGCTGGGCCTTGAAGCCGAGCTCGAGCAGCAAACGCCCCACCCCTGCGTGGCGCGCGTGGCCGACTTCCTGCAGGTGGGGGCCAGTTTCGCACCCGACGCAGCTCCTCGGTCCCGCTGGCTGGCCGAGGTATGCCGGTGGACGTGGCGCGTGAAGCTGCTTACCGCATTTGAATCCGAGGTTACCGGACGCTTGCGCGAAGCAGCCGAAGAAGAGGCCATCCGGGTGTTCGCCGCCAACATGAAGGACTTGTTGCTTGCGGCGCCGGCCGGCCCCAAGAGCGTGCTCGGACTCGATCCCGGCATACGTACGGGCGTCAAGGGCGCAGCCATCGACGCCACTGGCAAAGTCTTGGCTACCACCACCATATACCCGTTCGAGCCCCGTCGCGACCGTGAAGGCAGCATCAATACGCTGGCGGCGCTGGTCACCCGTCATCAGATCGAACTCATTGCCATAGGCAACGGTACTGCCTCGCGCGAGACGGAAAAGCTCGTCATCGACATGCTCGAGAAATTCCCCGCCATCAAGCTCACCCGGGTTATGGTTTCCGAGGCGGGAGCATCGGTCTATTCGGCTTCAGAGCTGGCCGCCCACGAATTCCCCGACATGGACGTCAGCTTGCGCGGCGCTGTTTCCATCGCTCGACGACTGCAGGATCCCCTGGCGGAACTGGTCAAGATCGAGCCCAAGGCCATTGGGGTAGGTCAGTACCAGCACGACGTCAACCAGCGTGAACTGGCCCGTTCGCTGGATGCCGTCATTGAAGACTGCGTCAACGCGGTGGGTGTCGACGTTAATACGGCCTCTGCTCCCCTGCTGGCCCGCGTCTCGGGCCTTAGCGCCCTGCTGGCCAAAAATATCGTCGCATGGCGCGATGCCAACGGCGCCTTCAAGAGCCGCAAGGCATTGCTGAAGGTGCCACGGTTCGGTGATAAGTCATTCGAACAAGCGGCCGGCTTCCTGCGGGTTGCCAACGGCGAGAATCCGCTTGACGCGTCGGCGGTGCACCCCGAAGCCTATCCGGTGGTCGAACGCATCCTGGCCAGGATCAAGGCCGGTGCCGATCAGGTAATGGGCCAACCGGGCGCGCTCAAAGGCATTTCGCCATCGGATTTCACCGACGAACGTTTCGGCTTGCCCACGGTGAAAGACATCTTCCAGGAACTGGAAAAGCCTGGCCGTGATCCGCGGCCGGAATTCAAGACAGCGCAGTTCAAGGAAGGCGTCAATACAATCAAGGATTTGCTGCCCGGCATGATACTCGAGGGCGTTGTCACCAACGTGGCAAACTTCGGCGCCTTCGTCGACATAGGCGTTCACCAGGACGGCTTGGTGCATATATCGGCACTATCGGATACTTTTGTGAAAGAACCCCGGGACGTGGTGCGTGTCGGACAAACCGTCAAAGTGAAGGTACAAGAGGTCGACGCGGCGCGTAAGCGTATTGGCCTGACCATGCGGCTGAACGACGACAGCGCGCCCGTGCGGCGTGGCAATGCCACTTCGGGAAGCCCATCCGGTGCGCCGGCCCGCCGCAGCGACCCCACCCGACCCTCCGCAACCACCGACATGGGCGCCATGGCGGCCGCCTTCGCCAAACTGAAGAAGTAAGTACTGCAATGACCGACACTGACACCTATACCAGCCAGCTCACCGAACTCATTCGGGCGCTGTCATGCAATGACCTGGACGACCACGAAGTGGAGCGCATCGTGGGTATTTGCCTTAGTGCCCGTGAGAAGCCGTCCGAAACGCTGAAGGCCAACTATGGCGCCGACGCAGAAAAGGTGGCGCAATACGAGCCGGCTGGCGTTATTGCCTTTATTATTTTCGTCGAACTGGAAGACTACTTTGCCGTGGCCGACACCGTCGACGAGCTATACGAGCAAATCGTCGATTCGTTCGAGAATCCAGCTTTACCCGAGTACCCTTACAACAACAATACCTTTGAAACGCTGCCGGATTTTTACCAATGGGTAGACGGGCAACTGCAGTTGCATCACGGCAAATACAGGCTCCTGGCCTTTGGTGAAAGCTATACGCATGACTTCCAGGTCGTGCTTGTGTTCCGTGATGACATGGCGGCTATTATTTCGCTATGCCGTGAGCTTGGGCTGGCCGCCGAGCCTTGTCATTAAGCGGTGGCAGCTTAAGGCGGACCGGGTCAAGCCACCAGTGACCGCAGTGCCTATTCCCTTGCCAAATCCAGCAACGCTTCGTTGACAGACGCCAGAATGGCCGCATCGAAGCGGCTGACAACCGCCCCTTCAATGGACAGCTGGGCCACACCAGCCGCCTGATCAGGCACGGCAACCGTGGGCGAGCTTTGCAAAGCCTTCATTGCCGCGCCGGCCGCCTTGGGGTCTTGGAACGCGTCGGAGAGCAGCAGTTCCTGCCCGCTGGCGGCCAGTAAGCGGAAACGGAACTGACCCGCGTCATCGCGAAAGCTTACTATGCGTGCGCGCTTGCCGCCCGTCTTACGGACCTTATCATTGCCCGCAGCAGGCGCCGTCGCGCTCTGGACGCGTCGCAAGCCCACCGCCTCGCGCAGTTGCGCCATGAACGGCGTTGCCTGCTTGCGCGCCTTGACCGCTCCCGCCTGCAGGATGTCTTCGATGGTGTCCGGCTTGGCCATCAGGTCGGCATAGCGGTCCCGCATGGGCCCAAGGTCTTGCTCGATACGCTCGCACAATAGTTTTTTTGCGTCACCCCAACCCAGCCCCCCTTCAAGCTGAATCTTGAAGGCGCGTGCTTCAGCCGGCGTGGCGAACGCGCGATACAGCGTGTACAAATGCGAATTTTCCGCGTCTTTAGGCTGGCCCGGCTCGCGCGAATCAGTGACGATGCGCGCCACCGCCGCCCGCAAAGCACGCGGCCCGCCCTCGAACAGAGGTATTGTATTGTCGTAGCTCTTGGACATCTTGCGTCCATCCAGCCCGGGCAAGGTCGCCACGTCCTCATCGATCTGGACTTCCGGAAGAACGAAGAACTCTTTGCCTCGGCCGTACAAATGGTTGAATCGCAAGGCAATGTCGCGGGTCATTTCCAGATGCTGGATCTGGTCGCGGCCGACAGGCACTTTATTGGCATTGAACATCAGGATGTCGGCAGCCATGAGCACCGGATACGAAAACAAGCCCATGGTGATGCCGTCGTCCGGATCCACCTGCTTGGCGACGTTCTGGTCGACTGACGCCTTGTACGCGTGCGCCCGGTTCATCATGCCCTTGCCCGTGACGCAGGTCAGCATCCAGCACAGTTCAGGTATTTCAGGGATATCCGACTGCCGGTACAGCGTTACCTTGTCGGTATCAAGGCCCGCCGCGATCCATGTGGCGGCGATTTCCAGACGCGACCGGGCAATACGCGCCGGGTCTTCGCACTTGATCAGTGCGTGATAATCGGCCAGGAAGAAAAATGCGTCGACGCCCGGCAACAAACTGGCTTGTATCGATGGCCTGATGGCGCCTGCATAATTGCCTAAATGGGGGGTGCCGGATGTGGTGATGCCGGTCAATACGCGGGTATTCATAAAACTCTTCGATGACAAAATGCCCGCCACTTGATTGTGGCCGGCGTTTACAGGGTGGCCGCTACGCGTCGTTCGGATTCCAGGTACTCGCGCGACTGCATCTCGGTGATGCGCGAGACGGTCCGATGAAATTCGTTGGACATGGGGCCCTTAGTATAAAGTTCTTCGGGTTCGCACTCGGCCGATATGATCAGCTTGACCTTGTGATCGTAGAACACATCAATAAGCCAAGTGAAGCGGCGGGCTTCGGACGCATGCAGGGGGCCCATGCGCGGAACGTCCGACAAGATCACCGTATGAAACCTGCCGGCAAGATCAAGATAGTCGTTCTGCGAACGCGGGCCCGCACATAGGGTATCGAAGTCGAACCACACAATGTTGCCACCCAGCGCAATTGGAGCGAGCTCGCGGTTTTCGACCATCAACACCGGTTCGAGCGGTGCCGTGGTGTCAAGCAGCCGATCGAAAATTTCCTGAAGTTCGCGCTGCGTATCTGCGTTAACCGGCGTCAGGTACATGCGAACCTGCTCGAGCGTGCGCTGCCGATAGTCCACACCCACATCCACATTCATTATGTCCATTTTCTGTTGGATGAGTTTGATGGCCGGCAGGATGCGGTCTCGGTGCAAGCCGTCAGGATATAACGTGGACGGCTCATAGTTGGACGTCATGACGAAGGATGTGCCGTACTCGAACAGTTTCAGCAAAAGCCGATAAAGAATCATGGCGTCCGCCACGTCGGACACGTGAAATTCGTCGAAACAAATCAGACGGTAGCGCTTGGCAATCCGGCGCGCGACCTCGTCGAGCGGATCCTGCTGACCACGTACCTGTTTGAGCTCATTGTGCACTCCGCGCATGAACTCGTGGAAATGCAGGCGCGTCTTGCGCTTGACGGGTACGGTCAGGTAGAACGCGTCCATCAGGAAACTCTTGCCGCGGCCCACCCCACCCCACAGGTAGACACCACGCGGCACCTGAGGCCGCCTGAATATCTTCTTCAGCGATGACGATCTGGCGCGCTTGAAATTGAGCCATTCATCGAAATACACCTGTAAGCGATTGATTGCGGCCAGTTGCGCGTCGTCGCACTGATAGCCGCGTTCTTCCAGGACTTGATAATAATATTTACGAACATTCATGAAACAGCCTTGTATAAAGACGAAGGGCGAGTCTTACGCTCGCCCTTAATCAGCTCACGCCTCGTACAGCCACAAATCAGAAATTGAGCGTGCGCTTGTCCACCGCCAACGCGGCTTCCTTCATGGCTTCGGACAAGGTGGGATGCGCGTGGCAAATCCTTGCGATGTCCTCAGCCGCGCCACGGAATTCCATGATCGTGACCGCTTCGGCAATGAGTTCCGACGCCAGCGGACCGACAATATGCACACCAAGGACTTCGTCCGTCTTGGCGTCGGCCAGCACCTTGACGAAGCCAGTGGTGTCGCCCAATGCGCGAGCCCGGCCATTGGCCATGAAGGGGAAGCTTCCAGCCTTGTATTCCCGGCCATCCGTCTTGAGCTGCTGTTCAGTCTTGCCCACCCAAGCAATTTCAGGCGATGTGTAGATGACCCACGGAATCGTATCGAAATTGACGTGGCCATGCTGGCCTGCAATTCGCTCGGCAACCGCAACACCTTCTTCTTCGGCCTTGTGCGCCAGCATCGGGCCGCGCACGACGTCGCCAACCGCCCAGACGCCCGGCAGGTTCGTTTTGCAGTCGTTGTCAACGGCAATGAATCCGCGCTCGTCGAGCTTCAGGCCGACCGTTTCCACGCCCAGCCCATCAACATTGGGAGTCCGGCCAATGGAGACAATAAGCTTGTCGACGACAAGCTTATGCTCGGCGCCTGCCGCATCGGTATAAGAGACTGTGACAGATTTTGCAGTGGCCTTGACTTCGCCGATTTTGACGCCGGTGTGGATGGCCAAGCCCTGCTTGGCAAACGCCTTTTGCGCTTCCTTCGCCACCTGCTGGTCGACCGCGCCGAGGAAGTCCGGCATGGCTTCGAGAATCGTAACTTCGGCGCCCAGGCGACGCCAGACGCTGCCCATTTCCAGGCCGATAACGCCCGCGCCAATCACGCCCAATTTCTTGGGTACGGCGGGAATGCGCAGTGCGCCGTCGTTGGACAAGACTTGCGTTTCATCGAAGGGCAAGCCTGGCAGCGCGCGCGGCGATGAACCAGTGGCCACGATTACGTTCTTGGCGACCAATTCGTCTTCCGCATTGCCACTTACTTTGATGGACCAGCCACCATCGACATGCGCGGTGAAAGCGCCTGTGCCATGAAAAAACGTGACTTTGTTCTTCTTGAACAGGTAAAGAATGCCATCGTTGTTCTGCTTGACGACGGTGTCCTTGCGGCCAACCATCGTCGCCAGATTAAGGCTGATGTCTTTGATATCGATGCCGTGGTCCGCAAAATGATGATTGGCCTGCTCGTAGTGTTCAGACGATTGCAGCAACGCCTTGGATGGAATGCAGCCAATGTTCGTGCACGTGCCACCAAGCGCGGGTTTGCCCTCGGCGGTGGTCCATGCGTCGATGCACGCCACCGTCATGCCCAGCTGCGCTGCGCGTATGGCCGCGATGTATCCGCCGGGACCCGCGCCAATAACCACTACGTCAAATTGTTTAGCCATTTTTATGCTCGATTCAGAAAAGGTTGGCGCGAACCCACTTTCGGGGGTTCGCGAGTCGGACGGAAGCAGCGCCAATACAGCGCATTGCTTCCATGACAAGAGAAACGCTAAAAAAAACCCGGCCAGCCGACCAAGTGACTGGCAGACTTGCCGGGTGTTTTTTTACGCCGTCACGCGCATGCTCAGACGTCGAGCAGCAGGCGTTGAGGATCTTCCAGCGCTTCCTTGATGGCCACTAAAGCCAGCACCGCCTCACGACCGTCGATGATGCGGTGATCGTAGGACATGGCTAAATAATTCATGGGACGAATCACGATCTGGCCGTTTTCTACAACAGCCCGGTCTTTGGTCGCATGGATGCCCAGAATGGCCGACTGGGGCGGATTGATGATGGGGGTGGACAGCATCGAACCGAACACACCGCCGTTGGAAATGGAGAAGGTTCCACCCGTTAATTCTTCCAGCGTCAGCTTGCCGTCACGGGCACGATTGCCGAAGTCGCCAATTTGCTTTTCGATGTCGGCAATGGACATTTGATCTGCGTTGCGCAGTATGGGCACCACCAAGCCACGCGGGCTGCCCACCGCAATACCGATATCGAAATAACCATGGTAAATAATGTCTTTACCGTCGACGGAGGCGTTGACTACGGGGTATTTCTTCAGTGCGGCGACTGCTGCCTTCACGAAAAACGAGGTAAAGCCCAGCTTGACGCCGTGTTCTTTCTCGAAGTGGTCTTTATATTTCTTGCGCAGGTCCAATATGCCCTGCATATTGACTTCGTTGAACGTGGTGAGAATGGCGTTGTCCGCTTGCGACTGCAGCAGCCGTTCAGCCACCCGTGCGCGCAGGCGGCTCATGGGAACGCGCTGTTCCGGACGTCCATCGAGCGAAACGCTGGTCGGGGCGACCGGAGCGGCGGCCTTTTTAGCGGGTGCGTTTTGCGCTTGCACCGCATCGTCTTTGGTGATGCGCCCGCCACGGCCTGTGCCTTCAACGTTCGCGGCATCAACGCCTTTTTCCGCCAGGATTTTGCCGGCGGCCGGCGAGGCCACGGCCGAAACCGACTGACTGGGCGCCGGAGCGGCGGCAGCCGCAGGCGCTACGGCTTCGGGTGCTGCGGCAGCTGGAGCTGGCGCCGCGCTTGCTTTGCCTTCTCTGTCGATGCGTGCCAGGACTTCGCCCGACGTTACCGTACTGCCGTCGGCCTTGACGATTTCCTTGAGCACACCTGATGCAGGGGCCGGCACTTCCAGCACCACCTTGTCAGTTTCGACTTCAATAAGGATTTCGTCGGCTTCGACGGCTTCACCTGGTTGCTTCTTCCATGTCAGCAGCGTTGCTTCTGAGACCGATTCGGAAAGCTGGGGAACGAGAACATCAGTAATAGCCATAATATATATTCCGTTTGAAAATATTTGTTATTTGGTCAGCATGAAGCTTTTGAACTTCGGCGCGAGCGCCTGCTCGAGTAGATTGCGCTGCTGCTCTTGGTGCTTGGCCAGGTAGCCAACCGCCGGCGAAGCCGACGCGGCACGTCCCGCGTAACCTAGCCGTTGCCCTTCCGCCATGTTTTCGTACAGGTGATGCTGAACATAGAACCACGGACCCTGATTCTGAGGTTCGTCCTGTACCCACACGATCTCCTTGGCATTGGGATACTTCTGGAGTTCGGCCTGGAACGATTTATGGGCGAAGGGGTAAAGCTGTTCAACGCGCAACACGGCAACATCGGTGCGGCCGGCCTCTTTGCGAGCGTTGACGATGTCGTAGTACACCTTGCCCGAGCAGACCAGCACGCGACTAACGCTTGCGGGATCGATGTCGTCGTGCTGTTCACCAATGACCGGCAGGAAGTGGCTGTTGGCCAAATCCGAAAGTGGCGAGGTGGCGTCTTTGTTACGCAGCAGAGACTTGGGCGTAAGTATGATGAGCGGCTTACGGAATGGCCGTATCATCTGGCGGCGCAATACGTGGAAGATCTGCGCGCCATTGGTGGGTTGGACCACTTGAATGTTGTTGTCGGCGCAGAGTTGCAGGAATCGTTCGATGCGCGCCGAAGAGTGTTCCGGCCCCTGCCCTTCATAGCCGTGTGGCAGCATCAGGGTAAGGCCGCACTGACGGCCCCACTTGGCTTCACCCGACGTGATGAACTGGTCGATGACCACTTGCGCGCCGTTGACGAAGTCGCCAAACTGCGCTTCCCAGATGGTTAGCGTATTGGGCTCGGCGGTCGCGTAGCCATACTCGAACGCCAGCACCGCCTCTTCGGACAATACCGAATCTATGACCGTGAACGGCGCCTGGCTTTCCGACACGTTCTGCAGGGGAATATAGGTGCCGTCGTTCCAACGTTCACGCTTCTGATCGTGCAGCACCGCATGGCGGTGAGTAAATGTGCCGCGACCGGAGTCTTGACCCGTAATGCGTATGGCGTATCCGCTGGCCACAAGTGTGGCGAACGCCAGGTGCTCGCCCATGCCCCAATCAAGGTTTTGCTCGCCATGCGCCATTTTTCGGCGGTCGTTGAGCAGCTTGTTCACCAGCGAATGCACCGTGAAATTCTCGGGCACGGTGGTGAGCTTTTCGCCTATGCGGGTAAGTTCGGCCAGAGGCACGCCGGTGTCGGCCTGGTCTGTCCACTTCGCGCCCATGAAGGATGACCAGTCAGTGGAATACTTGTTCTTGTAATCGGTCAACACGGGTTCCACCGTGCGTTGACCGTCTTCCATGAGCTGACGATATTCCTTGACCAGTTGGTCGGGTTCGCCTTCGGCCAACACGCCCTGGGCGACCAGCTTGTCGCCATATAGCTTGCGCGTGCCCGGGTGCTTGCCTATGCTTTTGTACATAAGCGGCTGGGTAAGCGACGGCGTGTCTTGTTCGTTGTGGCCCAGTTTGCGGAAACAGACGATGTCAACAACGACATCGTGGTGAAATTCCATGCGGTAGTCCAGCGCGAGCTGGGTAACGTAAACCACGGCTTCCGGGTCGTCACCATTAACGTGAAACACGGGTGCCTGAATCATTTTGACAACGTCGGTGCAATACAGCGTGGAACGGGTATCGCGCGGATCCGAGGTCGTAAAGCCGATTTGATTGTTAATGACAATGTGCAGCGTGCCGCCGGTGCCATAACCGCGGGTTTGCGCCAGGTTAAGGGTTTCCATGACAACGCCCTGCCCTGCAAAGGCCGCATCGCCATGCACCAGTACGGGCAGAACTTGAGAACCGACTTCGTCGCCGCGGCGATCCTGGCGTGCGCGTACGCTGCCTTCGACGACGGGATTGACGATTTCAAGGTGGGACGGATTGAATGCCAGCGATAAATGGACGGGACCGCCACGCGTGGACAAGTCGCTGGAGAAGCCATTGTGGTACTTCACATCGCCGTCGGTAAGGCCTTCGGCGTGCTTGCCTTCGAACTCGGCGAACAAATCACCAGGCATCTTGCCCATGATGTTCACGAGCATGTTGAGGCGGCCACGGTGCGCCATGCCAACGACGATTTCCTGTACGCCGTTGTCGCCCGCATGGGCAACCACTTCGTCCATGGAGGCGATGAAGCTTTCGCCGCCTTCCAGTGAAAACCGTTTCTGGCCTACGTACTTGGTGTGCAGGAAGCGCTCGAGGCCTTCAGCCTCGGTCACTTGCTGAAGAATATGGCGCTTGCGTTCAGCACTGAATGACGGCACGCCCGTTGTTGATTCAAGGCGTTCCTGGATCCAGCGCTTGGCGACGGGATCTGACATATGCATGAACTCGGCACCCACACTGCGGCAATAGGTGTCGCGCAATGCCTTGAGCATGTCGCGCAAGGTCATGGTGTCGGCTTTGGTGAAATACGTGTTCGTCGCCGAATAAACCTGGTCCAGGTCGGATTCAGTCATGCCGTAGAACCCGGGATCAAGCTCGGGAATGGCCGGACGGTCCTGCCGCTTCAAGGGATCGAGTTCGGCGAACCGCGACCCCAGCGAACGGTACGCCGCAATAATGGACTGGACGTAGACTTGCTTGCCGGCGACCGTAAGGTCTGGCTCCTGGGCGCGCGCCACAAATGCATTAGCCTTGGCGCGCTGCGCGAAGGATTCAACTATGGGTGCGTGCGCCTGATCACGCGTGCCTTGACTACCATCCGTTGCAGGCTGATGCTGCAACTGGTCGAAGTAGTCGCGCCACTGGTCGGGAACCGAACCAGGATTGTCGAGGTAAAACTCATAGAGTTCCTCGACATATGGGGCGTTGCTACCAAACAGGTAAGAATTGGATAAAAGTTCTATTTCCGATGACATATATGCGCTTCACCTATCCGAGTGTCTCACTCGTTATGATGCAGGGAACAACCTTCCGCGACACGGCCAGACCGGTTAGCGGATAGCGGGGCAGAAGGCAACGTACGACGCCTCAATTAGCCGTATTCAAACTAGTATACCTGTGAAGGCCTGGGGGATGAACCGCGCGGAGCTAAATGCCAGGGAAAGGGTCTGGAAATCGGACAAAGCGTTGGCATTCGGATACAAGTTGCACAGTGCGGGGGCCGGTTACATACACGTCGCAGGGCTTGATACTTACACGTCGCAATGCATTAGTCTTTACACGTCGCAATGCATTAGTCTTTACACGTCGCGGGTGGGCGGCATGGCGGTGGCCGGTCCCTTGGCCTGCTCGGCGCCCTGCGCGCCTCGCCTGCGTCGCCTCGCTCGTTCGCGCATGCGCGCTGCCTTCGCGTCCGGCTCGCTGCGGCCGCGAAGACCGACCACCGCCATGCCGCCCACCCGCGACTGCAATGCGTTTGTTGATCCGATGTAGATACGGTCTGTGTGCTTGGCCTTTTTGCGCCGTGCATTTGGCAGGAGAAGAAGCGGCTCGCGCTCGCTCAATGCGGGCGGCCTGCCCGCCCACATTGAGCGTCGGGGCGGGGCTTGCCTTGGCTGTATTGGCTGTCCTGGCTGTCCTGGCTGTCCTGGCTGTCCTGGCTGTCCTGGCTGTCTA
>CAZONP010000025.1:0-7561 GCA_964581155.1 uncultured Candidimonas sp.
GGAAGTCGTCGAAATTCCAGAAGTACATATAGGGTGACGGGTTGAGCGAGCGCAGGGAGCGGTATAAGGACAGGGGGGAATCGCGAAACGGCTTGGCGATGACCTGTCCGATCTGGACCTGCATCAAGTCGCCCGATGCGATGTATTCCTTGGCCTTGAGTACGGCGTCGATATAGTCTTTCTTGTCGAAATCGCGACGGCTTGCCGTCTGCATGCTGGCATAGGCGTACGGAATGACGACGGGGGTGCGTAGCTTCTCGCGCAGCTCTTTCAGGCGGCGCTTGGCAAGCGCATAGCTTTCCGGCTGCGCCGGGTCCGCGTACACCAGCAAATAAGTGCGTCCCGCAAGATTGTCCACAATCACCAGTTGGTCGATTTGCAGCAGCATGATGTCGGGCGTGCCTTCGTCCTGGCCTGCTGGAAAGGGCTTGACCGCCGGACCCAGGCGCGGCTCAATATGGCGCACGGTGTCGTAGCCGAAATAGCCGGCCAGTCCGCCGGCAAAGCGAGGCATGCCGGGGCGCATCGCCACCTTGAAGCGTTGTTGGTACGCCTCGATGAAGGCAAGCGGGTCGCCTTCGTGCGTCTCCACGACTTTGCCCAGGTGAACGACTTCGGTCGTTGTGCCGGTGGATCGAATCACTGTTTTGGCGGGCAGGCCGATGAAGGAGTAGCGGCCGAAGCGTTCGCCGCCGACCACGGATTCAAGCAGGCAGCTGTTACGCCCCCCTTCCGGGCCACTGTGAGCCAGTTTCAGGTAAATCGCCAGGGGGGTGTCAAGATCGGCATACGTTTCCGCAATCAGGGGAATGCGGTTGTAGCCTTGTGCGGCCAGTGCGTTGAATTCGATTTCTGTCATTGGGGTCTCTGTGTGGGTTTACATGCAGGCCGGGACAGACAACAACAAAAAACCCGGCCATTTCGTGGTTCCGGGTTTAGCTTCTTGGCAATGCTGACGACACGTGAAAGACATGGTCTTCGGTGCCGGGAGTGGATTACCGCTACCCAGAACACAATCGCCACCAGCGCCAGGAGGCGCAGGGCGATAGGGTGGTATAGGCGGTAGTGATCATGATTTCTGGAATTTATTCTGGTGAGCGGCAAGCCATGAGGCCGCCTCGTCGATGGACATAACTATATCATCTACTTCCAGAGTGCGCACGTCCCGGCCCTCGTTGTAACCGTAGGGCACCGCCAACACCTTGATGCCTGCCGCCCGGGCCGCCAGCGCGTCATTGACGGAGTCGCCTATTGCAAGGGCCTGGTCGGGAGCGACGCCAAGAAGCCGGCAGGCGTGCAGTAGCGGCATGGGGTGCGGCTTCTTGTGCTCGCAGGTGTCGCCGCAGACGACCGCCTGAAAATAGGCATCGAGGCCGCAGTGCGCCAACAGTGGCAAGGTGAATTCCGTTGGCTTGTTGGTTACGACGGCCATTTTCGTCCCGGTAGCCTTGAAGGCTTCCAGCCCCTGCATCACGCCAGGATAAAGTGTGGCGCGGCGGCCGTTGATTCGATGGTAGTGCCGGCCGAACACGCGTAGTCCTTGCGCCACGTCGGTAACCGCCGGTGCCGTTCCCGCAACGTGCGTGGACAGGGTGCGGGCCACCAGATTTTCAGTTCCTTTTCCCACATACGTGGCAATGAGCGATTGCGTCAGTGACGGCATCCCGAATTCAGCCCGCATGGCGTTCGCCGCATCCGCAAGGTCGGGAATGGTGTCCAGCAACGTGCCGTCAAGATCCAGGAGTACGGCTGAGATAAGCATAGGGTTTTGGCAAGACCGTGGGAAAGCATGCATTGTAAGGTGCGCATCACGCATGGACCGGACACCAATCTGTCACATTGGCCCATTAACATTCGCTACCAGCATAGGGTTAACAAGCTTCTTACGAGCACCATGCTTTCAATAGGGGCGGTCAGGCCAAAATGATGACGATATTCGGTGATGAAAACGTTGATGCAGCAAATGAAGCGAACACACTGGACGCGCAGGCGCCCATGCTGGCGGCCTTTCGCAGAATCATGCGCGATTGCGATCTGACGCCGTTGTATCAGCCCATCGTCGACCTGAAGTCTGGTGCGATCATGGGATACGAGGGACTGATTCGTGGCCCGGCCAATTCGCCCCTGCATCCGCCCATCAAGCTCTTTAATGCGGCAAAGCTGTATGGCCGCGTCATCGAACTGGAGCGCCTATGCCGAAAAATGCACATTGATCGTTTCGTTGCCCTTGGATTGGCCGGGAAATTATTCCTGAATATGAGTCCGCATGCCTTGATGATGCCCGTGGGCGACGGCCACGGCGACGGTACGCAACTTTATCCGGCCATTGCGGGCATGCCGACGGAGAACATCGTGATCGAGCTGACGGAGTCGGAAGCCGCATCCAATTATGCGGCCCTGCGGCAAGCGGTGTCCGATTACCGGGGGATGGGATTGCAAATCGCCATCGACGACTTGGGCGAGGGGTTTTCCAGTCTGCGCCTTTGGTCGGAAATCCGGCCCGAGTACGTGAAGATAGACAAGTACTTTGTGCAAGGAATCGGTGGGGATGCAGTCAAGCGTCAGTTCCTGCGGTCGATTTGCGAAATTGCGCGGCAGGCCAAGTCGCTCGTGATTGCAGAAGGGATAGAGACCGAGGCCGAACTCGAAGCGGTGCGCAGTCTGGGTATTCAGTATGGCCAGGGGTTCCTGCTGGCACGGCCGACAGCCACCCCGCAGGCCACCCTGGCGCCGGCTGTCTTGCACTTATTCGCGGCCGGCAGCGGGTTCGCGCGGGCCGACGCGGCCGATGGCTGGAAGAACATGGCCACGGCACGTAAAGTAATGCGGCCGGTGCCAGTGGTGGCCGATACGGTGGCAACCAACGATGTCTACAATATTTTTACGCAGCAGCCGGAACTGCAGGTGTTGGCTGTTTTGCGGGACGATGTCCCGGTGGGCCTGATACACCGGCTACGCCTTCTGGATCGCCTGGCGCGGCCCTATCACCGCGAGCTCTACGGCAACAAGCCCTGCGCGCAGTTCATCGAGAACGCGCCACTTATCGTGGATCATCTGACCAGCCTGCAGGATCTTTCCCACCTGTTCACCGAAGCAAATCCGCATCATTTGTCGGAAGGCTTCATCATTACCGAGCAGGGCAAGCTGATGGGGGTAGGCACGGGTTTCGATTTGATCCACGAAATTACCGAAATGCAGATACATGCGGCGCGTTATGCCAACCCGTTGTCGCAATTGCCGGGCAACGTGCCCATCAATGAGCACATTGAGTCGCTGCTAGAAAATGAGGAAGCGTTCTTCGTCTGCTACGCCGACCTGGACAACTTCAAGCCATTCAACGACTTGTACAGCTACCGCAAAGGCGACGAGGCTATACAGATAACCGCCAATATCTTGCGCGAGCATACCGATCCGTCGGTGGACTTCGTGGGGCATATTGGCGGAGACGACTTCATTATTGTGTTCAAAAGCCGCAACTGGCGTGATCGTTGCCAAAGGATACTGGACGGCTTCGGTCCGGCAACGTCGCATTTGTACAAGCCTGAACACGTTGCCGGTAAGGGATACATTACCGAGAACCGCCAAGGCTGCGCCGTTTTTCACCCCCTGATCAGCATATCGCTGGGCGTGGTCGAAGCCAGCGTTGCGCTGCCTCATTCAGGCCACCAGATCGCCGAATACGCTGCCCAGGCGAAGTCGGAAGCAAAGAAACTGGTCGGCAACTCCATATTCGTGGAGCGCCGCCTGCTTGGCTAGCGTGTGTGAATTAAGTAGAGATGGCGCCGGCTGACGCTATTTGCGCACGCAGCTCGTCAATGACGGCCTTGTAATCGGGTTTGCCGAAAATGGCTGAGCCGGCCACGAATGTGTCTGCACCCGCGGCGCGTATGGCGGCGATATTTTCGACTTTTACGCCGCCGTCCACCTCCAGCGCAATGGGCTGGCCGCCGGCATTCACCCAGGCGTCGATGCGGCGGCGCACCTGGGCGAGCTTATCGAGCGTACCGGGGATGAATTTCTGGCCGCCGAACCCGGGATTGACTGACATGAGCAACACGACATCGAGTTTGTCCATGACGTGATCCATCCAGTCCAGGGGCGTGGCCGGATTGAACACCAGTCCGGCCTTGCAACCGTTCTCACGTATTAGGCCCAGACTGCGGTCAGGGTGGCGTGATGCCTCTGGGTGGAATGTGATGATATTGGCACCGGCCTTGGCGAATTGCGGGATAATGGCGTCGACCGGTTCAACCATCAGGTGCACGTCGATCGGCGCGAGCGTATGCGGCCGCAACGCCTCGCAAACCATGGGTCCCATGGTTAGGTTGGGCACATAGTGGTTGTCCATGACATCGAAGTGGATCCAGTCGGCGCCGGCGGCGACAACGTTCTTGACTTCCTCGCCCAGCCGGGCGAAGTCGGCGGCCAGCAGGCTGGGGGCAATACGGATGGGATTTGTGAATGGCATGGGCGTGAAAAGATAGTAGTCAGGAAAGAATGCGGCGTTTATGCCATTATTGCAGGTTCGTGCTAACTTTCCATTTAAATACCGCCGCATCATTTAATACGGAATCCAACATGAAACCATACGACATTGCGGTTACGGTGATTCCCCAATACTTGCCCGAGCAGTCGCAGCCTGATGAGCAGCAGTTCGTATTCGCCTATACCGTACGCATCACCAACAACGGCCAGCATGCTGCGCAAGTCATCAGCCGCCATTGGATCATCACCGACGGTCAGGAGAATACGCAGGTCGTGCGTGGCCTGGGGGTCGTGGGGCAACAACCCTTGCTTGGGCCCGGTGAAAGCTTTGAATACACCAGCGGATGCCCCCTGCCGACGCCGGTGGGCACTATGCGCGGGGCCTACCATTGTGTAGGAGAAAACGGGATCCCGTTTGAAGTCCCCATCCAGGAATTCGTCCTGGCCGTGCCTCGCACCTTGCATTAACTGGTCGTCCCGGAAACACTCGATGAAAAGAATTCTTGCTTCATCTTCGCTGCTGGCATTGCTGGCGGCGTGTAGTACTTTACCGCCAGATCAGGCGCCCGAAGCGCAGCCCGACGCCGTCATTGAACAGCCTTTGCGCGTACCCGCCCTGCGGGACATGCGCGATACGCCGCCGCGCCCGTTGGCCGCGAAGTTTCAAGCGGTGTCCTGGGCGGGTTTGCCAGGGTGGCGGGACGATGACATGCAGCATGTTTGGAAGGCCTTCATCAATAATTGCAAGGGCCTGATGCGGCCAGTGTCCGGTTCGCTGGCAATACAGGCCCGCGCTACTCCGCAGGCATGGCAGCCGGTATGCGCTGCGGCGGTACAGTCCGGACTTACCCATGAAACGGCCGCAACGGCGCCGGTGCGCCAGTTTCTGCAAGAACAGTTGCAGCCGTGGCGCGTGCTCGACGCGGCGGGCAAGCCGGCACAAAACACCGTTACGGGCTACTACGAACCGCTGGTGCGTGCCTCACGCACACGGGGCGGCGACTACCAATGGCCTTTGTACTCACCACCGGATGATCTGCTTACCATCGAATTGGGTGCTGTTTATCCCGAACTTGCGGGCAAGCGCATACGGGGCAAGTTGGCGGGAAAGCGCATCGTTCCGTACGACACACGCGCCGAGATCGCGGCATCGGAATCGCGCCAGCCGCCTGCCATCGTGTATGTGAATGACCCCGTCGAGGCCTTTTTCCTGCAAATACAGGGATCCGGACGCGCTATGCTCGACACCGGAAAGACAATACGTCTTGCTTATGCCGACCACAACGGCAGGCCGTATGCATCGATTGGGCAGTGGCTGGCAAAGCAGGGCGAGCTTCCGTTAGCGAAGGCTTCCATGCAGAACATCAAGGCATGGGCCAGGCAGAATCCGGGTCGCGTGCAGGAAATGCTGAACGCAAATCCGGCCATGGTGTTTTTCAACGAAGAGGCCGTGATCGATCCGGACCTTGGGCCCAAGGGGGCCTATGGTATTCCCCTTATAGGAGAGCGCTCGGTCGCAGTCGATACGACATTTGTACCGCTGGGCACGCCGCTATTCCTGGCAACAACGTATCCGGCCACATCGCAGCCGTTGCAGCGTGTCGTCTTTGCACAGGATACCGGCGCCGCCATCAAAGGTGCGGCGCGTACCGACTTTTACTGGGGCTTCGGCGACGAGGCGGGCGCCATGGCGGGGCGTATGAAGCAACGCGGCGAAATGTGGGTCTTGTGGCCCAAACAGGCGGGAGCTCCTTCTGCGCGATGAGTAAAGAATCTGTATTGGTTTGCGGGACCGGCATTGCCGGCTTGGCAACGGCGCTGGGCCTGGCAAAGGGCGGCCTCGACGTCAGCCTTCTTGGGCCACGGGCCATACCGGCGCCAGCGGCCCAAGACGCCTATTGCCCACGGGTTTACGCCATTTCTGCCACCAGCCAGGCGTTTCTTGCAAGGCTAGGCGTATGGTCGATGATGGACGAGCACCGGATCACACCGGTCGAATCCATGGAGGTCTATGGCGACGGCGGCGGCACGCTTAATCTCCATGCCTGGCAGGCTGCTCGGCAAACGCTGGCCTGGATCGTCGAGTCCAGCGAAATGGAACGGGCCCTGCAACAAGCGGTGCGGGTTTTCGGCATTACGTGGCATCAGGAAAAATTCCAGGCGCTGGAGTCCCGCACCGTCATTACGGATGCCGGGCGCGCGCTGCATGCCGACCTGCTTGTGGGCGCGGACGGCGCGCAGTCCCCCGTTCGGGCTGCTGCGGGAATTTCCCATCAGTCCCAGCCTTATGGCGACACGGGCGTGGTGGTACACCTGTCTGCGCAGCTGCCGCATCAGAATATAGCGCTGCAATGGTTTACCGGCGACTCGATACTGGCGCTGCTTCCTTTACCGGATACCACGCAAGGGCATCAAGTGTCCATGGTCTGGTCCATGCCCCATGCCATGGCGGCTGAACTGCTTGCCATGCCGCAGGCCGACCAGTCCCGCACGCTCGAGGCACGCCTGGCCGCTGCCACCGGCGGACGTCTGGGTAGTCTGCAAGTGCGCAGCCCCCTCTTTGGCTTTCCGCTGTTTCTCGAGCATAGCGGCATGGTCGCCCCCGGCGTAGCCCTTGTCAGCGATGCGGCGCACCGGGTTCATCCGCTGGCCGGTCAAGGCCTTAACCTGGGCCTGGGCGACGTTGAGGAACTATTACGCGTTTTAAGCGACAAAGAACCGTATCGGCGCGTGGGCGAATTGCGTGTACTGAACCGGTATCGCCGTGCGCGGGCCGAACCAATTATGGCCATGCGGTTGGCCACCCACGGACTGCATCGCCTGTTCGCTGCCCAAGCCGCGCCGTTGGTGTGGGCGCGTAACATAGGCATGCAGTGTGTGGATCGCGTGCCATTCGTCAAACGATTTTTGATCGGCGGGGCATCCGGGCAATAAGCCCACGCCTCCCGCCCGCAGCCGCGCCACTGTCGCGTTTGCACCCTTTATTATCCTGGAGCTTATATGTCTGTGTATTTAAAAGGCCTGCTGGCCACGGCCATCCTGGCCGGTACCGGTTTTGGCTTTGCCGCCCCCGCAG
>CAZONP010000025.1:7661-18937 GCA_964581155.1 uncultured Candidimonas sp.
AGACGCGTAAAGACTTGACGGCGGAACGGCTTGCAAAACTTGCGCAAGTTCCTTTTTCGTCCTTGCCGCTTCAGCATGCGGTAAAGCAGGTGAAAGGCGACGGGGCACGCAAGATGGCCGTGTTCGAGGATCCAAATTGCGGCTATTGCAAGCGTTTGCACGAGACCTTGCAGAAAGTGGACAACACGACGGTATACACATTTCTTCTGCCCATCTTGTCGCCGGATTCCGAAGTCAAGGCGCGCAACGTTTGGTGCGCCAAGGACCAGGCGGCAACCTGGAAGGCCTGGATGCTCGAAGGCAAGACGCCACCATCGGCGGACTGCGAAACGCCAGTGAAAGAAGTGATGGCGCTGGGCAAGAAGCTAATGGTGCAAGGCACTCCGGCGATCATCTTCGCCGACGGTTCCCGAGTCAATGGTGCCTTGCCCCAGGATGCGCTGGAAAAGAAATTGTCCGAAGCGAAGTAAACCGTCGGGAAAAGGTGACCGCATGCGCCCTGCGGATGACGCCATTCGCTAATAGGAGTAAAGTCAACGGAACTGCTGCATTGCGCTTCATGAGCTGCCAGTTCCGAAGCGCCACAACCTAAGGGCGGTCAGGACGTGGAACAGAACCCCGGCATAGCGCTTCATCCTTTTCTGGCATTCGCACAAAACGTTGCGTCCCAGTCCAGCCTGCGGGGCGCCATCACAGCGGCTTACCGCCGCCCCGAACCTGAATGCATTCCATGGCTGTTGCCGCAGGCGCAATTCGCCGATCAGCCGGCCGCGCAGGCCTTGGCCCGCCGGTTGGTCGAAGCGCTACGGAATAAGAATACCAGCGGCGGGGTTCAAGGACTCATCCAGGAATTCGACTTGTCCAGCCAGGAAGGCGTTGCCCTGATGTGCCTGGCCGAAGCCCTGCTGCGCATTCCCGACAGCGCGACGCGCGACGCGCTCATCCGGGACAAGATCAGCCATGGCCATTGGCGCGACTATCTGGGGGGATCGCCCTCTTTATTCGTCAATGCCGCCACCTGGGGCCTGATGATCACCGGCAAGCTGGTGTCCACCAGCAGCGAAAAAAGCCTTTCGTCGGCCGTCACACGGCTGGTCGGAAAAGGGGGCGAACCGCTCATACGCAAGGCCGTCGACATGGCCATGCGCATGATGGGTGAACAGTTCGTCAAGGGCGAGACTATCGCTGAAGCCCTGAACAACAGTAAAAAGCTCGAAGCGCGCGGGTTCCGGTACTCTTACGACATGCTGGGCGAGGCCGCCACCACGGAACGCGATGCGCTGCAATACCATCAGTCCTACACGCACGCCATTCATGCCATAGGCAAAGCATCCAACGGCCGCGGCATCTATCAGGGCCCGGGCATCTCCATCAAGCTTTCAGCCTTGCATCCCCGGTACTCCCGCGCGCAACAAGAGCGTGTCATGTTCGAGCTGTATCCGCGACTACGCGAACTTGCCTTATTGGCGCACTCCTATGACGTCGGCCTGAATATCGACGCGGAAGAGGCCGACCGCCTCGATATCTCGCTGGACCTGCTGGAGGCCTTGTGCGCTGAAAGGGGTCTGGCTGGATGGGACGGCATCGGCTTCGTCATCCAGGCGTATCAAAAGCGGGCACCCTACGTCATAGACTACGTCGTGGACCTTGCCAGGCGCACCGGCCACAGGCTCATGGTGCGCCTGGTCAAAGGCGCCTATTGGGATACGGAAATCAAGCGCGCCCAAGTCGACGGCCTGGACGGGTATCCGGTCTACACGCGCAAGGCATATACCGACGTGTCTTATCTGGCATGCGCGGCCAAGTTGCTCCAGGCCCCGGACGCGATATACCCGCAGTTCGCCACACATAACGCGCATACGCTGGCGGCCGTCTATCACATGGCCGGGCCGGGGTATCGGCCGGGCCAGTACGAATTCCAGTGCCTGCACGGCATGGGCGAACCTTTATACGAAGAAGTCACCGGGTCCGCCGCCGCAGGCAAGCTGGACCGGCCCTGCCGAATTTATGCCCCGGTGGGCACGCACGAAACCCTGCTCGCCTACTTGGTGCGCAGGCTGCTTGAAAACGGCGCCAACAGTTCCTTCGTGAATCGCATCGCCGACGAGCAGGTTAGCCTGGACGAGCTCATCAAAGACCCAGTTGACGAGGCGCGCGGAATTTCACCGCAAGGCGCCCCCCACGAAAAAATTCCCTTGCCGCGCAATATCTATCATTCCGACGACAGCCGGCGTCTGAACTCCCGTGGTCTGGACCTTACCGATGAACGGCAACTGGCCGCGTTAAGTTCCGACTTGCTCGCCAGCGCCGGGCGCGAATGGCGTGCGAGCCCTTTACTGGCCGGCGCACAGCCCGTCGACGGCAGCCGCTATAAACCGGTGCTCAATCCCGCCGACCATCGCGACGTTGTGGGCCTAGTCGCCGAAGCCACGGTGCAAGACGTGGCCGATGCGCTCGCCTATGCCGCCGACGCCGCGCCGGCCTGGGCGTCAACCCCGGTCGCGGACCGCGCCGCTTGCCTGCTTGCAGCAGCCGACTTGCTCGAACAGCACACCAATGTATTGCTGGGCCTCATCGTTCGCGAGGCGGGCAAATCGTTTCCCAATGCCATCGCGGAAGTGCGTGAAGCGGTCGATTTTCTACGCTACTACGGCGACTATATCCAGCGGCATTTTTCCAACGAAACCCATATACCGTTGGGCCCGGTCACATGCATCAGTCCCTGGAACTTCCCGCTGGCCATTTTCACGGGGCAAGTGGCTGCCGCGCTGGCCGCAGGCAATCCCGTGCTCGCCAAACCAGCGGAACAAACGTCGCTGATCGCAGCCCAATGTGTCGGCTTTCTGCACCAGGCGGGGGTGCCGCGCGCGGTGCTGCAGCTATTGCCGGGCCGGGGCGAAACCGTGGGCAGCGCACTGACGGCCGACGCGCGCGTGCGCGCCGTCATGTTCACTGGTTCCACCGACGTTGCGCTGATCATCGCGCGTTCGCTTGCCGGCCGGCTCGATCCTCGTGGTCAGCCCATTCCCCTCATTGCGGAAACCGGTGGCCAGAACGCCATGGTGGTCGACTCATCGGCACTGCCCGAGCAGGTGGTGCTGGACGTCGTGCAATCGGCATTCGATTCCGCCGGACAGCGATGTTCAGCGCTGCGCGTGCTGTGTTTGCAGGAAGACATCGCCGACAGAACACAGGAAATGCTTATCGGCGCCATGCGCGAACTCAGCATCGGCAATCCCGACCGATTGGCCACTGATGTAGGGCCTGTCATCGACGCGGAAGCGCGCGACGGCATTGAATCCTACATTGAGGCAACGCAGAAACAGGGCTTGCGGGTATTCCGGCTTGAATTGCCCGATGATTGCCGACATGGCACCTTCGTCGCACCGACCCTCATCGACATCCAGAACGTCCGCACGCTTACAAAGGAAATATTCGGGCCGGTGCTGCACGTGGTGCGCTATCGACGCGACGCCCTGGACGCGCTTGTGGACGACATCAACAGCGTCGGCTATGGCCTCACATTCGGCGTGCACTCGCGGATCGACGAAACCATCGACCGCCTGGTCGAGCGAATCAAGGTTGGCAACGTATACGTCAACCGGAATGTCATCGGCGCCGTCGTGGGCGTTCAGCCCTTTGGCGGCGAGGCATTGTCCGGAACGGGGCCCAAGGCCGGCGGGCCGTTGTACCTGCGACGCTTATTGTTCGAATGCCCCTTGGCGCCGGTGCCCGGCATGGCGCGTGACGATCGCATGTTGGGGCCGCTGGAAGTTTATATACGCTGGTTGGTTGCCCAAGGCTACGGCGCGGCGCAATCGCAGGCGCAACGCCTGCATGTCGCCTCCAGCCTGGGCGGTAGCGCCAATTTGGGCGGCCCGACGGGTGAACGCAACACCTATGCGCTGGAACCTCGTGGGCCGGTGCTCTGCATGGCGAAGACGCCCCAGGGAGCACGCGCCCAACTTGCGGCGGCGCTGGCCACCGGCAACAAGGCGTTGTTTGTCCAGGATGCGAACGGTGGCGGCGTGGCCCGCGCCCTTGCAGACGAACTACCGCCTGATCTCGCGCAATGGATCTCTTTTGTACCGGACGACGTGATTGATTCGGATACGCTGCTTGGCGCGGTGCTCTTCGAAGGCGGGCAGGACGCGCTCATCAGCTTGAACCAGCGGCTGGCGCAACGTCCAGGGCCCATCATACTGGCCCAAGGCCTGGCGCCTATCGACCTTGCCGAAGGCGCCAACTATTATCTGGAGCGCCTGCTGGCTGAACGCTCGGTTAGCGTCAATACGGCGGCGGCCGGCGGCAACGCCAGCCTCATGAGCATCGGGTAGCGTGGCACGCGGGTCATACTGTTTTTGTGGTTGGGATTAAAGGGGGCAGTCATGCAAATCGTAAGCACACCAGTGACCATCATGTTCGTGCTTTATATCGTAGCCATGGTGGGCATAGGGGTCGTGGGGTACCGCTCCACCGACGACTTGTCCGATTACATCCTGGGCGGGCGCAAGCTGGGCAGCTTCGTGGTGGCGCTTGCCGCCGGGGCGTCCGACATGAGCGGCTGGCTGCTCATGGGCCTGCCTGGCGCCGTGTATCTCTCAGGGCTGTCCGAGGCGTGGATCGCCATAGGGCTGATTATCGGGGCTTACTTGAACTGGCGCTTCATTGCCGCACGCTTGCGGGTTTACACGGAAAAATCCGGCAATGCCCTTACCCTACCCGATTTTTTTTCCAATCGATTTCACGATCACAATAATATCTTGCGCATCGTGTCGGCGGTGGTCATTCTGGTTTTCTTCACGATTTACTGCGCTTCGGGCGTCGTGGCGGGCGCACGCTTGTTTGAAAGCATGTTCGGCATGGATTATGGGGTCGCGTTGTGGGTTGGGGCCCTGTGCACCATGGCTTATGTATTCATTGGCGGCTTCCTGGCCGTCAGCTGGACAGACACTATCCAGGCGTCGCTGATGTTCACCGCGCTAATCGTTGCTCCATTGATGGTCATCTTTTCCCTGGGTGGATTCGACACCAGCGTGGCGGCGGTCGAGGCCGTAGACCCCACGCGGCTGGACATGCTGCGCGGAATGGACACCATTGCAATCATCTCATTGCTGGCGTGGGGCCTGGGTTATTTTGGGCAGCCGCACATACTCGTGCGCTTCATGGCCGCCGAATCCCTGCATACCATTCCCAATGCGCGCCGTATCAGCATGACCTGGATGATTCTCTGCCTGGCCGGAGCGGTTGCCGTCGGCTTCTTTGGTATTTCCTACTTTGCGGCCAACCCCGGGCAGGCGGCTGGCGTGACGGCAAACGCAGAGCGCGTGTTCATCGAGCTGTCCATCATCTTGTTCAACCCGTGGATAGCCGGCATGTTCCTGGCCGCCGTGCTGGCGGCCGTCATGAGCACGCTGTCCGCGCAACTGCTGGTGTGTTCCAGTTCGCTGACGCAAGACGTCTATAAGACATTCGTGCGCAAGCACGCATCCCAGCGGGAGCTGGTCTGGTTTGGGCGCGCAATGGTGCTTGCCGTCACCATCGTGGCGATCTGGCTGGCATCCGACCCCGATAGCAGGGTGCTCACCATGGTGAGTTATGCCTGGGCGGGGTTCGGAGCGGCTTTCGGGCCCGTGGTGATACTGTCGTTATTTTGGCCGCGCACGACGCGTAATGGTGCGCTGGCAGGCATGGTGGTCGGCGCAGTTACTGTGCTGGTCTGGAAACAGTTCGCATGGTTTGGTCTATACGAGATTGTTCCCGGGTTCATCCTGGGAGCCCTTGCCATCTATGTTGTCAGCAGGCTCGACACCCAGCCCAACGAGACAATGCAGGCAGAGTTCCAGGCGGTTAGCACCGATATGCGTTCGCTTCCCGTCAAGTAAAAGGGCGGCCGCTTTGCTTGCCAGGCTTCGTGTGACAGCCGGTTTACCGGGTGTGCGTCCATTGCTGGTAGAGCTTTTGTGCCAGCAGATCCAGCATGAAGCCCAGTGCGCCAATAAGCACGATCACGGCCATCAGTTCGGAATAGGCCAGGCGATCCCGGGTGTCCAGGATGAAGTAACCCAGCCCGGAACTTACGCCCAGCATTTCGCAGGGCACGAGCACGATCCAGATAATGCCTATGGCCAGGCGGGCGCCGGTAAGAATGTGCCCCAGAATGCCTGGCATGACGATCTTGAACAAGACTTCGCGCCGGGTTGCGCTCAGGCTTTTTGCCAGCATCATCCATTTGGGATCCAGCTGGCGAACGCCCGCGGCGGTATTCAGAATGATGGGCCAGACGGCGGCGAAGGTAAGAAGAAAGTAAATGGGTGCGTCGCCTATGCCGAATACCATGACGGCTATTGGCATCCACGATAGCGGTGAAATCATGCGCAGGAATTGAAAAGCGCTGCTCGTGCTGTTTTCCAGGGCTCGCGATAGGCCCACAGCCAGGCCGATGGGCACACCCAGGACCAGGGCCAGACCCAGTCCAACGAAGACTCGTTTCAGGCTCGTTAACGTGTGCAGGGTCAGTTGGTTGTCGATCAGCAGATGGTACAGGCTGTCGAACGTGACCTTGGGGCTAAGCAGTGCGGCAAGCGTGATGCTTTGCTGCAGCCAATGCGTGCCCAGGCCCCAGAGAATCACGAGCGAAAGCAGGCCCGCCATGCTTAGCGCGAGGCGCTTGCTCAGTCGTATGGGTACATGGCGTGTGTTCATTTGATGTGCATTCCGGCTCAGGCGGTAATGGTTTCCTGACGGGTAAATGACTCGGGCAGTCCGAACACAGACGGTCCGCCAATGTCGATGATGGCCTTTTTCACAAAGCGGTCATCGACCAGATCCCGGGCTACGAAGGCCGGGTCGAGCTTTCCCAGGAAGTCGTTCTGTCCCGATACCAGCGTGGTTTTGAGCTTGCGGATCAGCTCTTCGGTGTAGCTGGGGAAGGGGTAGGGTTGGAAGTCGATGCGCTTTTCCTTCCAACCGGCGTTGACGATGGCTCCAGACGCTTCGTAGTGCGCCGCGTCCATCTGTTCAGGCACGAGCACCTTGGCCAAGGTTTCATAGGTATGGGGCGTGTAGCGTTGGGCATTATCCTTGGACAGAATTCGGGCGGTTTCTTCCCGGTTATCCTGTATCCAGGCTTGCGCCTGGACCAGGCCGTTGACCACCTTCTGCGACCATTCCGGACGCTGCTCCAGATCCTGCTCGTGCATCAATACGACGCAGCACGCGTGGTCTTTCCAGACGTCGCCTGTGAATCGTAGGATTTTTCCGATCTTCAGGACTTCAGCGGACGCGTTGAACGGCTCGGCCACGGTGTAGCCGGCGATCTGCTTATTCGCCAAGGCCGGCACCATGTCCGACGGCGCCATGACTACAAGCTTGACCTGCTTGGGGCCAGGCTCGCCGCTGTTGATTGGTTCGAGGCCCTCGTTTTTCAGTAAATGCTGCAGCACTATGTTGTGCAATGAGTACCAGAAAGGAATGGCCACCGTCTTGCCACCCAGGTCGCGAACACTATCGATCTCGTGCTGTACGGTCAGGCCTGAGCCGGACATGTGGTTCCATGCCACCACTTTCGCGCGCGACTGGCTGCCATAGCGCGCCCAAACCGTCATCGGCGATAGCAAATGGATGGCATTGACTTGGCCGGCAAGAAACGCCTCGACGATTTGTGCCCAGCTGCGGAACATGCGGGGCTTTTCGACGACGATGCCTTGCGGCTCGAATAAATTGTTGTGATGCGCCACCAAAAGAGGAGTCGCGTCCGTGATAGGCAGATAGCCTATGCGCAGGGGGGCATCGGGCTCGGCCGCTCGTGCGATGTTTTGCAACTGCAGCAAAGGCAGCGCGCCCATGGCGGTGAACAAGCCCGACAGCTTGATAAATTGGCGGCGTGCGTCTAATGACGCGCCCATCGCGGGTGTTTTTTTCATGGGATGCTCAGTGTAAATGTGATGGGTTGGACGGCGGAATGTGGCGGCGTGCGGCGCGCAGCGCCTGCACGATTTCTATGCGGATGCTTGTCAGTTCGGGCACAACGATGTCACGCGGGTGTTCAAGGCCGATCCGCCATTCGCCGATCAGCCGGCCCGGCGACCCGCCGAGCAGCAGGATGCGGTCTGCCATCAGCAGCGCCTCGTCGATGTCGTGTGTGACCAGGATGGCGCACGCCCGGTGCCGGGCCGCGACCTGCTGAAGCAAGACCTGCATCTCGCCCCGCGTAATCTCGTCCAGGGCGCTGAACGGCTCATCGAGCAAAAGGATTTCTGGCTGACGCGCCAGGGATCGCGCCAATGCCGTGCGCTGCGCCATGCCGCCCGATAGTTCCGCCGGGAAGCGCGTTCTGGCGTCGTCCAAGTCCACTTCGGCGATGGCGGCGTGCACGCGTTGGGCTTTTTCGGCCTTGCCGATTGCCGCCTGGTGCTTGAAATCCAGCCCGAACCCAACATTCTCTTCCAGCGTGAGCCACGGCAGCAGGCTGGGGTCCTGGAAGACAAAGCTAAGGCGCGGGTGGGGGCCATGCAGCCGTTCCCCATTTACATGAACCATTCCCTTGTCGGGTGCCTGCAAGCCCGCCAGTACTCGCAGCAAGGAAGACTTGCCCACTCCGCTGGGTCCCAGGATCGCGACAATCTCGCCCTGCGCAACGCGCAACGCGAAGTCCTTCAATACGGTGTTCGGCGGCTCGCCAGGACGGCTGTAGCTTAGCTCGATACCATTGGCCTCGAGCGCGAAGGGCAGGCCGCTGGCCGGCGAAGTCGTCATGGTGTCTACTCAGGAATCAGGAAAAAATCGGCTTTCGTTACGCCGCAGTCGGGGCAGGCCCAGTCGTCCGGTATGGAGGCGAACGGTGTCCCGGGCGCGATCCCTTCCTCGGGAAAGCCAAGGGCCTCGTCATATATAAGTCCGCACGGGCCGCACATCCACTGTTGCATCATGCCGCCTTGGCCTGGACGGCAGCGTGTTCGAGGTCGTGGATTTCCTTGCGCAAATGCTTCAGGGCCGGCGTGACGATGGCCACGAATATGGCTTCACGCAGACGGCGTTGTGCGGGATGGCGCATCAGGTAACCCTTGGCCCCGGCGTGCAGCATGGCGGAATTGGTCGCCTTGAGTGCAAGTTCGGAGGCCTGAGCGCGCGATTTAAGGACGTCAAGGATCGGAACGGCGCCAAGTTGCGCCTGCTCCGCCAACGCTATGACTTGAGTCTGCAAACGTTCCAGTTCCGCCGCCAGCTCGGTGCCCTGGTCGTCCAGGAAGGTGTTGACGTGGGCGGTGGTGACATTGCTGTCGCGTATGGTCTTCAAGCTGGCGTCAACAATGCCCAGTCCTATGCCTATCTGGCCCAGGATGAAGCCTGGCTTGATTCTCGCCATATAGGCGGCGAACTGGCTGGGGTGGGCCACCACTTGTTCCGCCGGCACGCGCACGTCTTTGAAACGCAAATTCAGGGTTTGGGTGCCTTCCAGCGCGGCAAACTCGGGGCAAGGGTGCAAGGTCAGGCCTTGGGCCGCACCCTCGACAGCGAACATCACATAGCCTTCGCCGTCTACCGATGCAGCCACAACGGCAAGGTGCCGTTCCCCAACGTTCGATACCCACGGCAAAGCGCCGTTAATCACATAGGCGTCGCCATCGCGCCGCGCCTGCAATTGAATTTTCTCAATACCGGCCAGATGCTTGACCGAATTGGACATCCCGGTCCCGGCCAGGAGCGTGCCCTGTGCCACGGGGCGCAGGTAGCACTCCCGGACGGCTTGGTTGGGCGAATGCTGTAAATACCAGGCGCAGGTGGATTGGCACCAGGTCAGGAAGGCAGTGGCACCGCATGCACGCGCCACCTGTGCCGTTGCTTGTATTTGTTCCGACAGCCCATACCCAAGCCCGCCATCCTCGCGCGGAACACTGGCGGCGAAGCCCCCCAGCGCACCGAGGCTACGCAAGTAATCCGCCGGGTAGAAACCTTGTTGATCAATGGCGTCGACCAATGGGCTCAACTCGGTCTTCACCTGCGCCGCAATGGCTTCGATAAACTCGGTTTTCGGGGCGGTGGCACTCACGTCGGCGACTCCTTGTAGTATGGCTGCGGTCAGGCAAAGGCTTGAAGTTCGGGATTAATGGGTGTCCTGGCCAGATTGTTGGCGTAATTGCACAGCGTTGCCAGGCTAACTCCAAGGACCACCTCAAGCGCACTGGCCTGCGTGTAGCCGCTGGCCAGGAAGTCCTGCAGTTCCTCGTCCGACACTTGGCCTTTATGGGCCATGACCGCTAACGTGAACTGCGCCAGCGCATTCAATTTCGGATCGCTCAATGCGTCCGTGTTGCGCAGGGCCTGGATAAGTTCTTCGGGCATGGCAATTTTCTTGCGCGCGATAGCGGTGTGTCCCGCCACGCAGAATCCGCAACCGTTCTGTATGGCGGCAGTAATCTGGATGACTTCGCGTTCCGTGGCGGACAGGCCGGTGCGGGCGTTGATTGCACCAACGACCTGATACGTTTCCAGGGCGGTCGGCGCATTGGAAAGCACGCCAATGAGGTTGGGCAGGAAGCCGTTGGCTTTTTGGGCGGCAGCGAGTCGTTCACGTGATTCCACGGGTGCCGATTCCGCAGATTGGATGGTAAGGCGGCTCATAAAATGTGATCCAAATCAATGTTATATGACTTGGTATTCTATATATGACGAGCCAAATTCCTAACCAATATATAGGTATTTGGTTATGCGTCTTGTCTATAAAGGTTGGTCTTGATCCGTTCTTGCCCCGGAGTTTCGGACAACGCTTTTTCAAGATTCTTGGCGTAGTCGTCCGGCATTCTTGCCGGCACCATGGGTTCGTAGGGGTCGACGACGGCCTCGATTTGCTCCCAGGCAATCTGGTTGAGCATGTCGTTTTTTATCACCAGCACTTTCAGCGGGATGCCATAGCGCACAGCAGTGGAAAACTCGCCCAGTGCGCCGAGGCCGCAATTGCTACAGCGGTCCGCGCCTTGCTGATTGCGCCATTAGCTTATTCCGTTTTATGCTTTGACGAGTATAAGCAGCGGGTCCTACTATCCGTAACTCATATATATCAGGATGCGAGTAATGTCACCATTGAACAAGTGGAATGCCGGCCGTCGAAAATTTGGACGTCAACTGGCAGTGGCCTGCGTGGCTTCGCTGAGTATGTTGGCGCTGGCCGGTCCGGCTCATACAGCAGATACGGCGGTCAGCCAAGATGCCGGAAAACCGGCCCATGGCGGCACCCTGAACTGGATCGTTACGCCGGAACCGGCGTCCATCCTGCC
>CAZONP010000026.1:0-5177 GCA_964581155.1 uncultured Candidimonas sp.
GATCGAACAGGCCTTCGAACTCTCCGACGCCTCGGCCGAACGTTCCGCCGCCGGTTGCACCGTGCGCCTGAACCAGGAACCCATCATCGAATACATCAACAGCAATATCACGCTGCTGAAATGGATGATCGCCAACGGCTACGAAGACGAACGCACGATCACGCGCCGCATCAAGGCAATGGAAGCCTGGCTTGCCGACCCGCAACTGCTGCAACCCGATGCCGATGCGGAATACGCCGCGATCATCGAAATCGACCTGGCCGACGTTCACGAACCGATCGTCGCCTGCCCGAACGACCCCGACGACGTGAAGACGCTGTCAGATGTGTCCGGCACCGTCATTGATGAAGTATTTATCGGCAGCTGCATGACGAACATTGGACACTTCCGCGCCGCATCGAAGCTGCTTGAAGGCAAGCGCGACATCCCCACGAAATTGTGGATGGCGCCGCCCACCAAGATGGACCAGAAGCAACTGACGGAAGAAGGCCATTACGGCGTCCTGGGCAGTGCAGGCGCACGCATGGAAATGCCTGGCTGCTCGCTGTGCATGGGCAACCAGGCGCAAGTGCGCGAAGGTGCCACGGTCATGTCCACCAGCACCCGCAACTTCCCCAACCGCCTGGGCAAGAACTCCAACGTGTTCCTGGGTTCAGCCGAACTGGCCGCCATTTGCTCGCGCCTTGGACGCATTCCGACCAAGGAAGAGTATATGGTCGACATGGGCCTGCTAAGCGCCAATGGTGCCGAGATCTACCGATACATGAACTTCGATCAAATCGAAGACTTCAAGGAAATCGCCGATTCGGTAGGGATCTAACGATCTTCACGGCGGCACGATAAAACTCCCGGCGCGGTTGGCCGGGAGTTTTTTTACGGGCGCTCCATTGGCTCCCAACTGTCACCCGCAGCCCATAAAAGTAGCCAGGGCGTTACACTAGACATTCCGTCCACTTGTAATGTCTTATGCTGCATATGCCCGCCTCCCCCCCCTCACGTCTTTCCCGCGATGCGCAACGCTTGGTAACACTCACTGAAGCGCTGGCCCGGTCCGGAAGCCGCCTAGAGGACGTCTATTGGGAAAACCTGATCGCCACGCTCTTGAACAAGCTGCTGTCGGGCAAAAAAAATAAAACCATAGAGTCCGTGCTGGAACATTTGCTTGCCACTGACTTGAACGCCTATGAAATCCTGGTGGAGCAGGCGGAAACCCTTTCTGAATCCTTCACGATCCAGTGGCAGGGGGTTGCATACGATGCCTTGCTGTTTTCAGCACCCATCGTTGCGTGGACCCGTTACCAGTTGCCCGACGGCGAATTGACGCCAGCCCAGAACACCGGCATTGCCACCCATTTGCAGGCACATATCGCGGCCCCGGATGCCAAGCTGGCCATGGTTCCCGGACTGGTCAACTTCGACCAGATGCCTCAATCGTTCCATGAAACCCATACCTGGCTGGAGCGTCTGGCAATGACCGCGCTGGGCGCGCCGTCCGAAGCATGCCAGCTGAATGTGCCTACCGATGCGGAGGGCATGCTGGCGGACGCGCGTTTTGCCGTCGGTGTCATCGTCGTACCCAAGGGCGGCGCGGTGTTCCGCTGGCAAACTCCCAAAGACGACGCCCTGGCATTGCGCGAGCAAAGCCAGAAGGCTTGGGTGCAGGGCTTCGAAGGCGTACTGACCGCGCTATTCACGGGCTGCTACGTGGAATACTTGAACCCCGACGCCTACTACATGAACAGCCGTGAGGCCGACCGTCGCATACGTCCGCTGGCCCTCAAAGCGGCAGTCACCTGGCTTCAGACCGCCGCGCGCCTGCCCGGCGCCGATCTGCGTGCCACCATCGTCGGCTGCGGTGAAAACGCCATCGAAGAATATCGGGTGGGTTTCAGTACGCGCCAGAGCAACGAAGTCGTCTATGGCTGCATCTGGCCCGTGCTTAGCAAGGAAGAGTCTGTCGATGACAGCACCGAAGGCGACCACATCGATATTCCCGAGCAGATCGCCGCGTTGCTCAAGGAGCTTGGCGTGGCCGACGTTCGCCGGCTGCCGGGAGTCTATTCGTCCGAGTTCTGCGATGATTGCGGCGCGCCCTACTTTCCCAATCCCCTGGGCGAGATGATGCATCCGGAACTGCCCGAAGAAACAGATATGGCCCCGGCCCACTTCCATTGAATGACAAGGCTTTCCTTCGATATCTTTTGCCGTGTCATCGATAATTTTGGCGATATTGGAGTTTGCTGGCGCTTGGCGCGCCAACTGGCGCACATGCCGCAACGGCATGTCGTCAGACTATGGGTTGATGACCTATGCAGCTTCGCCCGCATTGAACACCAGGTAGACCCATCGGCCCAGCAACAAACCGTCGGCGATGTCAGTATTGTTCACTGGACTCGTATCGTGCCCAATCTGCAGCCGCACGACATCGTTATAGAGGCGTTTGCCTGCGATCCACCCGCATCCTTTCTTCAGGCCATGGTCGAACGCGACAGCCTATGGATCAATCTGGAATACCTTAGCGGGGAATCCTGGGTAGAAACGTGTCACGCCTTACCCTCGGCGCAAGCCAGCGGACTGCGCAAAACTTTCTTTTTCCCAGGCTTTACGCCCGCCACGGGCGGCTTGCTGCGCGAGCCCCAGTTACTTGCCGTACGCGACCGATGGCTGGCCGATCCAACGCTGCACCCCGCCCTTCTGCGCACCATAGGCGTACCCGAGCGCCAGATTGAAGGCATCGGCCAAGGCATGCGCCAGGTGTTTCTGTTCTGCTATCCTGACGCGCCGGCAACGGCCTTGGTGGACGTGTTAGCCCGTCAAAAGGAACCAACGCTCCTCATCGTGCCCACCGGCGTCTACCCATCGCTGCTCGACGCCCGGCACGACAAGGTGCATGTTCACCAAATGCCATTCGTGGACCAGCGCGCCTTCGACCGGCTGCTCTGGAGCAGCGACTTGAATTGCGTGCGTGGCGAAGACTCGCTGGTGCGGGGACTGTGGGCCGGCAAGCCGCTGATCTGGCAAATTTATGCCCAGCAGGAAAATGCTCATATGATCAAGCTGCAGGCGTGGCTTGATAAATCGCCGTTCGAGGCAGCCGTACAACATGCCATGAAGCAATGGAATACCGCTGACGGCGATGCATTTGGACAGGCGCTGCAAGCGGCTATGCGACCGGACGACTGGGCACAATGGCAGTCCCACAGCGCGCTATGGTGCGCCCAGTTGGCGCAATATCCTGATCTCGCTCAGTCCCTGATCGACTTTTGCGCGCAACAACAGCGAAAAGGTTAAAATACCAGGTTTTCCAAGCTTTGCTCCGGCCCGGCAGTGGCATCTTCGGAGCAGTCAACCCCCCGGAGTCTTTTACTATATGAAAACCGCACAGGAATTGCGTGTCGGCAATGTGATCAAAATAGGCAATGATCCCCTCGTCATTCAGAAAACCGAATACAACAAATCGGGTCGCAACTCGGCCGTCGTCAAGCTGAAATTCAAGAATTTGCTTACGGGTTCCGGCAGCGAAACGGTAACCAAGGCCGACGAAAAATTTGCCCTTGTCGTTCTCGACAACAAGGAGTGCACGTACTCGTATTATGCAGACCCCATGTATGTCTTCATGGACGAGGAATACAACCAGCATGAAGTCGAAGCCGACAGCATGGGCGATGCACTGAACTATCTCGAAGAAGGGATGGCAGTGCAGGTGGTGTTCTACGACGGCCGCGCGATCTCGGTGGAATTGCCCACGATCGTGGTTCGCGAAATCATGTACACCGAACCCGCTGTCAAGGGCGATACCTCGGGCAAAGTGCTCAAGCCTGCCAAGACCAATACCGACTTGACGATCAATGTGCCGCTGTTCTGCAATATCGGCGACAAGATCGAGATCGACACGCGCACAGGCGAATACCGCAGTCGCGTCATGTAAGACGCAACCGGACGGCGCCGCTACTGCAGGCGGCCGTCGTCCAGAAAGTCGGGTATGGGCATGACGGCTATGCCTTCCTCGACCAATTCTTCCCTTTCCTGCTGCGTGGCGGTGCCGCGTATGGCGCGCTCCCGCGCCTCGCCTTCATGCATGCGCCGCGCCTCATCGGCGAATCGTGGCCCCACGTTTTCCGTTTCGCTCACAATTTTTCGAATATGCCGCAAGACGTCGGCCTGTAACTGCGCCAGCGCGCCCGTTGCGGGCACGGCCACTGGCGTTGCGGCCTGTGCCTGCCCTGGCGTGGCCGCAGATACTGGCGCGGCGGCCGCCGGCGCTTGGGCATGTCCCAGATTGATGCGGGGCGCAGACAACTTCTTGGTGATCTTGCCGCTATTGCATATGGGGCAGCCGAGTTGGCCCCCGGCCAGTTGGGCCTGATAGTTTTCCTCGGAGGCAAACCAACCTTCAAAGACGTGGCCCAGTTCGCACTGGAAATCGAAGACTTTTAATGACATGACATTAATATGCGGGCATACACAGCGATTGCAAGGCGCAACTCGCCGCCATGCCCCTATAAGCGCGGCACGGAGGCCAAAAGCCGGCGCGTCTCGGCGTGTTGCGGCGAATGCAGGACACTGGCCGTTGTGTTGGTTTCCACGATTCTGCCGCGATGCATAATGGCGATACGATCCGACAAGTACTCGACCACACCAAAATTATGGGTAATGAACAGGTAGGCAATATTGAATTCCGCCTGAAGCTCGCTCAGCAGATCAAGAATCTGCGCTTGTACGGATACATCAAGCGCCGATGTCGGTTCATCGCAAATAAGCACAGCAGGCTCCACCGCCAAGGCGCGCGCAATGGCAATGCGTTGGCGTTGGCCACCTGAAAACTCGTGCGGGTAGCGCTGCGCCGTATTGGCGGGCAAGCCCACCCGATCCAGAAGGCTTCGAATCTGCGCGGCGCGATCAGCGCGGGAACGGTCCGGCCGCAAAGCGGCAATGCCTTCATCCAGAATTTCCCCAACGATCATGCGTGGATCCAGCGAAGCGTACGGATCCTGGAAAACGATTTGCAGGGTACGACGCATCAAGCGCAGACGCGCGCCCTTGGCGGCAAGCACATCCTGGCCGCCTAGCATTGCCTGCCCCTGGACCACGGCCTGCTTGTCCAGTACACGCAACAAGGCCTTGGCGATCGTCGTCTTGCCGCAGCCCGACTCGCCCAACAACGCCAACGTTTCGCC
>CAZONP010000026.1:5277-18734 GCA_964581155.1 uncultured Candidimonas sp.
ACAGCCAGGTCATGGGTAATCAACAGAATGGCCAGCCCCATTTCCTTTTGGATGTCCGCGAGCAAGTCCAGTATTTGAGCTTGAACGGTGACATCCAGGGCGGTTGTGGGCTCGTCGGCGATTAGAAGTCGGGGCTCCGCCGCCAGCGCGATTGCGATCATCACGCGCTGCTTTTGTCCCCCGGAAAATTGGAAGGGATAGTCTTGCAGGCGATTCCCGGCGTCGGGGATACCAACACGCGTCAACCACCATGCCGCCCTTTCCTGCAGGGCTTTACCCCGATAAGCGGTATGCAGGCTGAGCGTCTCCGTCAGTTGCTCGCCAATGCTCATGACCGGGTTCAGGCTGGTGGCGGGCTCCTGGAAGATGATGCCTATCTGCGCCCCCCGCACGTCCCGCATGCCGCGCTCCGACAAGCCGTTTAGCTCGACCTGCCCCAGGTGTATGGCGCCGGCGGCAATCCGGCCTGCATCGGGCAACAAACGCAAGAGCGCAAGCGCCGTCATGCTCTTGCCACACCCCGATTCCCCCACCAGGGCGAAGGTCTGGCCTTTATTGATAGCCAGACTAAGTGATTCGACGGCATTGCGCACGCCCGCATCGCTTGCAATCTGCACGGACAAATCGGCGACTGACAAGATTGGGCCGGCATCGGTGCCCGCCATGATGGATGGCGTTTGTACGACGGCGTTCATAGGGACGTGTCCTTGAGCGCAAGCCGACGAGGCCTGAACCGGCGGGTGCGCGGATCGAAGGCGTCCTGCACGGCATCGGCGAAAATATTGGCCGAAAGCACAAGCGCAAGCAGAAACATGAACGCCGCCAGCAAGTTCCACCAGATCATGGGATCGCGCGACATTTCAAGCCGCGCGGCATCGATCATGGTGCCGAAGGACGGCGTGCTGGGGTCCACCCCTATGCCCAAATACGACAACACGGCTTCGTACAGCACCAGACTTGAAAACTGCAAGACCATCGTGATAAGAACAATATGCATGACATTGGGCAGCAAATGCCTGCGCATGATGCGCCAATGGCTGACGCCAAATGCATGCGCGGCCTGGACGTATTCAAGTTCGCGCAGTTTCAGGGTTTCGGCGCGCAGCAATCGGCACAGTCCGGCCCACCCGGTAAGACCGAGTATCAGGCACAACAGGAAAAGGCGCAGGTCGGCTCGCGCGGCGACCGTATCGAACATTCCGGGATTGTTGTCGATGTAAACCTGCATCATCAGCACACACGCGGCAATCAGCAAAACGCCGGGAATGGAGGTCAGCGTGGTGTATATATACTGGATCACATCGTCGACACGGCCCTTGAAGTAGCCGGCTGCAATACCAAAACCCAGGGCGGGCGGAAGCATGGCGACGGTCGTCAGCGTGCCTATCACCAAGGCCGTGCGTATGCTCTTCAGACCTTGCCACAGCACATCGTTGCCTGTCCTGTCGGTGCCCATGACGTGGTAGTTGCCACCCAGGCTGAGCGCGACCGCAGCTACGATCAACCCCAGACTTAGCGTGATCCACATCGCACGCCACGGAATATCGGTGCCCTGTTGCCACCATAGGCGCCACGCTGCATAGAGACTTTTTTCCTGCCTCACGTAGACAAGTGAAATCAAAAATCCCGCCAGGAGGGAAGCGGCAATACCTGCAAGCAGGCCCTGGCCAATTCGTATCCGTATATCTGCGGGCCGGTCACTTTCGGCGTCGAGGTGCAAGCCCGCATGCTTGAGGCGCGGGTAGTCGCGTACCGGCTGCCCATTGATCAATTGGGTTTCTTTCGTGAACTGGCGCAAGGCCAGGGGCGCCGAATAGGTGGCCTCGCGCTTACCCAGTTGCGTCAGTGCCAGCAAATCGTCAAGGGCTGATCGCAGCACCGGCGAATAGACCGGCGCACCCGGCGCCGCTTGCGCCGCTGTGGACGGCACCGGCGGCAAGAGCGGCCGGTAATGAATCGAGTCGAGCACGCCTATTCCGATGAAGCTGATCAAGACCACGGCCGCGCACATGGCCGACGGCGTCCGGGCAACGCTGCGCCAGGTGGCCCGCAATGCTGTGCTGCGGGCCACGCGCACTGCGTACAACGCCACGACCAGCACCAGGCTGAAGACGAATATGTCGGTCCAGAGGAAAACGAATTTCGGCATGGCTATTCGAACCGTATTCTGGGGTCAGCCAGGGTGTAGGAAATATCGGCCAGGATCAGCCCCACGATATACAAGGCCGCGCCCAGGAACACCATGGCTCGCACTATGGAAAAATCCTGGCTGTTGATGGCGTCTATTGTGTAGCTGCCGAGTCCTGGAATTCCAAAGAACGATTCAGAAATAAGCGCGCCCATGAACAGCAGCGGGATGGCGGACACGGTTCCGGTAAGAATCGGCAGCATCGCATTGCGCAGAACATGGCGGAACAGCACGATGCGTTCGGACAAGCCTTTGGCGCGGGCGGTGCGGACATAGTCCTTACCCGCTTCCTCAAGAAACAGGGTACGGTAAAAGCGCGATTCGCTGCCCAGGCCGGAAATAACCGCAATGGCCACCGGCAAAACCAGAAACCGCAAGCTGCCCCAGCCATCCACGTAGCCCGAGTACGGTACCCAGCGCAACACTTTGGCAAAAAACCATTGGCCAGCGATGATATAGAACAGACCCGAGATGGATAACAAGACCACACAGATGACCACCCCGGCGAAGTCCAACGATGTGCCCTTGAAGAAAACCAGCAGCAACGCGAACGAGACGCAGGCGAATAAGCCGAATATGAAGGTTGGAAGGGCCAAGGCCAGGCTGGGACCCATGCGATCGGCGATCTGGTGGCCTATGTCCTGCCCTTCGTCTGAAAAGCCGAAATCGAAGCGCAGCAGGGGCACCGAACGATCAAAGAAAATGGTCTCGGTGAACTGCCCTGCGCCTTGGGCCTGGTCGTTGAAGAACAATGGCTTGTCGTAACCGCGCTGCACCTTCCAGGTGTCGATGGCCGCCTGGTCGATACGCTGGCCGCCTATGGAAAGGCGCGCCATGTCGTCAGGCGTATTGACCGCGAAGAACAGCAGAAAGGTCAGCAGGTTCACGCCTATCAGTATTAGCACGCCGTACAGCAGACGACGTATGACGTAACGCGTCATGAGCGGCTCCGGAAAGTAGAATCGGCCAGCGCCGTGGCGTTGTCCCTTTTACGCGCCAGACGCCAGGCGAAGCCGCTGCCCACCACCAACAGCCCCGCCAGCACCCATAAGGGCCACCAATAAGGCACGTTCCATTCATTGATTTTTTGGGCACGCAGTTCGGGATCCAGGCGGTAATACTGCAGCGTGTTGCGCACCATTTGCGTGGGCTTCGCGTTGCCAACCCATGCCTGGTAGGCACCACCCGACTTGGGGAAATACCCAAACATCCAGGCGGCATCGTGCTGCGCAATGGCTACCATTTCCCGTACCAGTGCTTCCTTGCGCGGACCATCGTCGAGAAAACGCATTTGTTCAAACCGCTGATCGAACTCGGGATTCTGGTAATTGGATGCGTTCTCGCCACCTTTGGCCACCTTGGCATTGGGGCCATACAGCAGGAACAGGAAGTTTTCCGCATCCGGATAATCCGCCACCCAACCCCACATGAACATCTGGGCGCTGCCGCTGCGCATCTTGTCCTGGAAACGGTTGTAATCCGTGGCGCGGACTTCCAGCGAAATATTGATGGCAGCCAACTGCCGGCGCATCCAGTCCAGGGACGCGCTGGAACCCATGCCCCCGGCCGAGTCGAAGTGCAGGATCAAGGGCTTGCCGGTCGTGGCGTCGCGTCCGTCGGGGTAACCCGCTTCGGCCAGCAGTTGCCGCGCTTCGTCCAGCGAGCGGCGAACCGCGCGGCCATCTTCCAGCTTGTAAACTTCGCGATTCAGCCCCTGCGGCAGCTCTTCATAACCCAGTATGCCGGGAGGAACGGGGCCGTGGGCCACCTGTGCCTGGTCGTTCTGGAATATGGAGACGAACTGTTCCCAGTTGAAGGCAATGCTAAGTGCTTTGCGCAGTTTGCGGTTTTTTTCCTGCTGTTCGGGGGTGTCGCCCTTGCCGACGACGGGATCGCGCCAGTTGAAGCCCAGGTAATAAATCTGCGCTTCCGTCGAGCTGCGCAGTTGTATGCCATGGTCCTGGTACAAGGACGCCTTTTCCGCGGAATCGCCTGCGGCGACCCTCATGGCCACGCCGATGTCGCCGCGATCCACCTGGGGAATGTCGTAATACCCTTGAAGAAACTTGCCCATTAACGGCACGCTTTCCTTTTCCAGGCTGAACACGATGCGGTCGATGAACGGCGTGGGTTTGCCGCAGTCCGCCAGCAGGCCGGCCGCGGCATCTTCCGGCTCACCGGTGCATGGGTAGGGCCGGCCGCGATAATTCGGGTTGCGCGCCAGTACATGGCGTCGATTTGGAATGGATTCCTCGAGCATATAGGGGCCGCTACCCACAGGCCATGTATTCAACGACAGGTTGTGTTCGGCCATGCCGGGCTGATGATAGAAGCGGTCGGCCTCCCACGGTATGGGCGCGGTAAAGGTCATGGCAAGCCAATACTTGAACTGCGGGTACTTCCCCTTGACCTTGATCCGAAGCGTATGCGTGTCCAGTGCCTGCACGCCGTCGAATGCTTCTTCGCGCAGGTCCAGCCAGCCAGTGGCCCCAGCGCCAGGCGTGGTCATCAGTTGTTGATCCTGGCGCCGCAGCCGTTCGCCGTACTCGCGCATTCCCACGACATGCTCGGCCATGACCCCATAGATGGGGGATACGACGCGCGGGCTGGCCAGGCGACGGAACGCATAGACATAATCGTCGGCCAGGAGCTCACGCGTACCTGTATGGTCGAACTGGTCTATGCCGAACTTTCCTTCCAGCTCGGCTGGAGCGATGGGCCAGTAACGATATCCGCCCGAGGTGTTCCGGGCAAAGGCGGGGTGTGGCTGGAATTTTATTCCTGGTGTCAGGTGAATATCATAAATACTGACTGCGACCTGTTCGCCGGGCGTGTCGTCCGGCAGTGGCCGGCCGGCATCGTCCAGGTAGACGGGAGGTTCAATCGACGCCGCAGCGGCCGGCACTAATTGATACGGACGGGCCAGATAATCATAGTTGTACAGCGGTTCGTAAATGGAATAGGTGAATGGGGTTTCATCGGTCGAGTACGAGCTGGCCGGGTCGAGGAATTTCGGCGAGCGCTGTGTAAAGGCCGTATACAACACATTTTCATTTTCCAGCCCGCGCGCGTACGGGCTATTGACCGGCGCGTCAGTACAACCGGCAAGCAGCGCAAGCGCCCCCAATGCGGAAAACGCCAGCGCAAGAACCAGCCGCCGGATCAACACTGTTGCTGCTGCCAGCATTGGTAACGCCACACCCACGGCCGTACGGGATTTCCATGCCCCCAGATACCAGCGCGTGCGCGCCTGGCCTGCTGCTCGAGCACCGGTATGCCGGGATCGCGCATGAACTTGCCCCTGCCTTCCATATTGGCCCATGCCATTCCGGCGGCGACCTGTTTCTGGTTTGCCGTCATGCCGTCAGCCAGCGGCACATCGCAAATGTAGCGGTCGTAGCGATCGCGCTCGAAGCAGGCAAGCGTAAGCGTCTTGCCCGCGATCAGTGTGGACAAGGCTTGCCTGGATGCCTGAGCCAAGTCTTGTCCAGGGCGTTGCCTGTCTTTCTTGACCTCGGGCGCATCGATGCTTGCCATGCGAATACGCTGTTCCTTGCCATTCACCAGCAAATTGAAGGTATCGCCATCGGACACGCGGACCACCCGGCCCGTCAATATATAGGAGGCGTTTGACGAGCTGGCGCTGGGCACAAGGCGGTTCTGTGCGTGCGTGGCGGGCGGGAACAAGCAGGCCAATGCAAGCATGGCGACGGCTGTTGTATTCGCCCATGCCAAGCGTACGCCCCGAAGGCGGTCGGCCAGAGTGTGAAGTAAAGTGCTCAATAGATATTTACCTTTTCCTGCAAACCATTCTACGTTCGGCACCGGGCGGCAACTGCCCGCCGGCTTCGCGATTATAGGTGGATTTATTCAGGCCATGCGCGTTCCAGGACGCTATATAGCGCAACCGGCGACGCGGTCGCTCCGAACACTCGGCCGCCGCGACCGCCGAACCGGGTCTGTATGAAGGCATCCGACAGCACGCGCGGCGCATATCGGCGCAGCAGGTTGGCCTGCATCAACAACACCAGTTCCTGCGCAACATAACGCCCTGCAGATTCCAGGTCCGGGCCCGGCCCGGACAACAGACCCAACAAGCCGCGAGCGTGCTCCCGTAAAACGGGTTCATCGGCGCTGTCCTCTTCCAGGGCCGCCCACAAGGCTTGCGCATGTTCCGGGTGGCGCTTGATGGCACGCAATACATCCAGGCACATGACGTTGCCGGAGCCCTCCCAAATGGAATTGACCGGCGCTTCCCGGTAGAGTCTGGCCATCGGGCCGTCCTCTATATAGCCATTACCACCCAGAATTTCCATGCACTCACCGACCGCTTCGATGCTGCGCTTGCATATCCAGAATTTTGCCGCCGGGGTGAGAATGCGGCGCAAGGCCTGGTCCAGAGGATCGCCCGACGGATCGAAGGCCCGTGCCAGGCGCAGGGCCAGGGTGACGGCGGCCTCGGTTTCGAGCGCCAGATCCATAAGCACACTTTGCATTAGCGGCTGACGGATCAAGGGTGCGCCAAACGCCATACGGTGGCGCGCGTGGTAGATGGCCTGGACCAGCGCCTGGCGCAGCAGCGCCGTGCTGCCCAGAACACAATCGAGCCGCGTGTACGAGGCCATTTCGATCAGGACCGCAATACCGCGCCCTTGTTCGCCAACCGGCACGCCAATGGCATTGTCGAATTCGACCTCGACGCTGGCGTTGGAACGGTTACCCAACTTGTTCTTGATGCGCTGGATATGCACGGCGTTCCTGCTGCCGTCATCCAGCCATCTAGGAACATAAAAACAGGAATAATCGTCCTCATGCCGGGCAAGCACAAGATGCGCGTCCGACATGGGTGAGGAGAAGAACCATTTATGGCCGCGCAGATGCCAGGCGTTGCCCGCCGCATCGGCCGGTGCGGCCTGCGTCGTGTTGCTGCGCAGGTCGGATCCCCCTTGTTTCTCCGTCATTCCCATGCCGACCATCATCGACGTCTTTCCGGACAATGGGATGTCGCGGTCATCGTATTGAAGCGAATACAGATGGCCGGCGACGGAGTCGAACCAGGGCTCTTTCTGAAGAATCGGAATAGCCGCCGCCGTCATTGTTATGGGGCACAGCGTCCCGGCTTCGATCTGCCCGTGCATGAGGTACGCGGCGGCGCGCGCCACCTGAGCGCCCGGTTGCGGCGCCGCCCAGGCGCTGCAGTGCATGCCTTGCAGAAAACCCATGCGCATGAATCGATGCCAGTCGGGATGGAAGTTGACGCGATCAACCCGCCTGCCCTGCCGATCGAAGCTCTGGAGTTCGGGTCCGTAGCGGTTGGCGTCATGCGCCAGTGCCATGGTTTCTTTGAGTCCCAGCCGAAAGCCGTAATGCGACAGCGCCTGTTCGTGCCATTGCGCGCCTTCGCGCCGCACGCCTTCCTGCAGCGCCGTATCACTTGTATAAAGGTTGTAGTCGCCCAGATCTGGCGTTTGATTGGTTACTTCGTGTGTGCTCCAGCCCATGGCGCCACCCCCATTTATTGCCGCGGCGCAGTGGCGCGCGAAAATGAACGAAATACCTTGAATTCATGATATCACCCTGCACGGTGATGTCGTGCATAGCTTTGCGGGAAGGCGTGTACGCACGGCGGTAGACTGGTAAAGTTGAGCCATGGCCGGCGGGCAACGTTATTGCTTGCGGCCCCAATAAAGGATGCAAATGAATTCGCGGAACCTGGTCGTATGTGCGGCCCTCGTCATGGCGCTAGGCGTGGGCGCCGGTGCGTTCGGCGCGCATGCGCTGCGCGGCCTGGTAGCGCCCGACCGCATGCCAATCTGGCAGACTGCCGTGCTCTACCATATGATCCATGGCCTAGGCATGCTTGCCGTGGCTCTTCTGGGCATGCAAATTCCTTCGACACGGCTGCGGCTGGCCGGGGCGCTGATGCTGGCGGGGGTCGTTATCTTCAGCGGCAGCCTTTATGCGCTGGTGCTGACCGACACCAAATGGCTGGGCGCCATCACGCCCTTGGGCGGTGTCGCATTCATTGCCGCCTGGTGCCTGGTGGCGCTTGCGGCCCTTAATCGAACACCAATTCCATAAGGTCCATATGTGGCATTGCTACCCCGACCCTGACGAATGCGTCACCGCCTTGGTGTCGCATATATCGACGCAATTGCAGCAGGCTATCGTCGCCGAAGGCCGGGCTGGATTGGCCGTATCGGGAGGCAAGTCGCCCATTGCCTTGTTCCAACGCCTTAGCCAGGCACCGCTACCCTGGGAACACGTTCATATCACGCTGGTCGACGAACGCTTTGTAGCCCCTGCCCATCAGGACAGCAATGAAAACCTCGTGCGCCGGCACTTGCTGATCAACCAGGCAAGTGCTGCGCGGTTCACGGGGCTGGCAACCGGTTCGCAGGACATCGATCATGCTGTCGCTTTGGCCAACCAACAATCGCACGCCATCACAGTTCTTATTCTTGGCATGGGAGACGACGGGCACACGGCGTCCTTGTTTCCGCAGGCGCCGCAACTGCCGGCTGCCCTCGATATGACCACTCCGTGGCGTTTTATGCATATCAGTCCACCGGCTGCCGCCCACGAACGCATCAGCATGACGCTGGCCGCCATATTGCAGGCGAAAGTACTGCTTTTACCGATCGCCGGCGACCACAAACGCGACGTTTGCCTGCAAGCGAAGCTACAGGCCACACCGAGCCTGCCCGTCAGCTATGTGCTCGCCCAAACCGGAGTGCCCGTCCATGTCTACTGGAACCCCTGAACACCCATTGAATCTGGTTGCAGACATTGGCGGCACACGCGCGCGCTTCGGGCTGTGCACGTCAATGAACGACATACAGCGTGTCAGTATCATGGAGGTGAAGGACTTCGCCCGCATCGACCTGGCCATACAACACTATCTCAACCTGCATGGCAACCCTGACGTCGGCCGCGCCGTCATAGGCATCGCCAACCCGATCATGGGTGACCAGGTTCAAATGACCAATTCACCGTGGCATTTCTCGATCGAAGAAACACGCCAACAGTTTGGATTCCAAAGCCTGCGCCTCATCAACGACTTTACCGCGCTGGCAATGGCGGTTCCGTTTTTGTCCGAACGCGACCTGCGCGCCGTGGGCACCGGTCAGGCCGAACCGGGCACACCATTGGGTCTGGTCGGACCCGGCACGGGTCTTGGGGTATCCGGGCTGATCCCCACGCGCGCCGGAAAATGGCATGCATTGGCAGCCGAAGGCGGCCATGTCAGCTTCGCTGCTTGCGACTCGGGCGAACAGAGCCTTTGGGAAGATGCCCGGCGTCAGTTCGGTCACGTATCCATGGAACGGCTGGTTTCTGGTCGCGGCCTTCAATTCATTTATCAGCATCTGAGTCGGGCGGCGGGAGCGCCTGCGCAAAACTACACGCCGGCCGACATCACCGGCCACGCCATCGCCGACACGAACCCCCATTGCCGCCACGCGCTCGACATGTTTTGCGCCATTCTGGGCACGGCGGCCAGCAACCTTGCGCTGACGCTGGGCGCGCGTGGCGGCATTTATCTGGGCGGCGGCATTGTGCCCCGGCTGGGGAGCTATTTCGACCAATCCCCTTTTCGAACGCGCTTCAACGACAAGGGCCGATTCAGCGACTACCTGGCGGCAATACCGGTATTCGTAATCACCAGCGACAATCCCGCTTTGCTGGGCGCCGCTGCACTTCTGGAAGAGTAACTTTTGAACAAGCTTGCCAACTTTATTCGCGAACTGCCCAAAGCCGAGCTGCACCTGCATATTGAAGGAACGCTCGAGCCGGAATTGCTTTTCGAATTGGCGCAACGCAATAACATCGCGCTTGCCTATTCCAATGTGGACGAACTGCGTTCGGCTTACGCATTCCACGATCTGCAGTCGTTTCTGGACCTGTATTATGCCGGCGCCAGCGTTCTGGTCACCGAGCAAGACTTTTATGATATGACCGCCGCATACATGCAGCGCGCCCATGCCGACGGCGTCGTGCATACCGAAATCATGTTCGACCCGCAAACCCATACCGAGCGCGGAATCCCCTTGCCCACGGTCTTTGCCGGCATTGCTCGCGCCTTGCGCGACGCCCGCGCAACTCTGGGGATCACCAGCTACATGCTGCTTAGCTTCCTGCGGCATTTATCGGAAGATGCCGGAAATGCCGTACTGGATGAAGCGCTGCCCCTACGGGAACAATACAACGACTTATGGATAGGTGTAGGCCTGGATTCCGCCGAGCGCGGCAACCCGCCGGAAAAATTTGAACGTCTGTTCGCCCGCTGCAAAGCTCTGGGTTTCCGCCTTGTAGCTCATGCAGGAGAGGAAGGGCCGCCGGCGTATGTACACGATGCGCTGGACAAGCTACACGTTGAACGCGTGGATCATGGCGTGCGCAGCGAAGAGGATCCCGCCCTAATGCAGCGCCTGATCCAGTCCCGGATCCCATTGACGGTATGCCCGCTTTCCAATGTGAAGCTTTGCGTCGTGCCCGACCTGGGGCAACATAACCTGGCCCGCATGCTGCGTGGCGGCGTGCTGGTTACGGTCAATTCAGATGACCCGGCCTATTTTGGGGGCTATGTTGCCGACAACTATATTGCATGCGCGGCAGCGCTTGACCTGACCAACGACGAATTGCGCCAGCTTGCACGCAACAGCATTACGGCGTCGTTTCTGCCCAAGGAAGCCAAGCAGCGGCTGCTTGGCTTGGAGGCATAAAAAAACCCACCGCGAAGGTGGGTTCTTCTTTACATCAAGCTAGCTTAGATAGCTTGGATGTTCTTGGCTTGAGGACCTTTCTGGCCTTCGGCAGCTTCGAAGGAAACACGTTGGTTTTCTTCGAGCGATTTAAAGCCGGAGCCGACGATGTCGGTGTGGTGGGCGAACAAGTCCTTGCCACCCGATTCAGGCTTGATGAAACCAAAGCCTTTTTCGTTGTTGAACCACTTTACAATACCAGTTTCTGTTTGCATTTTTTGCAATCCCTAAAATAAACGAGCGACATGCTCTATAGAAGACTGTCAAGGTGTAGAGATTTGAGCAAAAAAAAGTACTGTTTCCTGGTACTTCAGTTGTACTAACTTCAACGAACTTGAAAATCTAAGGGGTGATACTACACCCCTCAGCGATGAAAGTAAAGTAGAGCACCGCAACATGAATAAATTACCCCGGCGCTTCTTCAACAGAGAAACCACAACTGTTGCTCGTGAACTGCTGGGCAAGCTCCTGGTGCATCGGGTCGAGAATGTGGAACGCATAGGCAGGATCGTGGAAGTTGAAGCGTATCTGGGGCCCCACGACCTTGCGGCCCATACTTCCAGGGGCATCACCCCGCGCACCAAGGTAATGTTCGGGCCGCCTGGGTACGCGTACGTCTATCTTGTGTATGGCATGCATCACTGCATGAATGTCGTCACCGAACCAGAAGGAACCGGTGCGGCTGTACTGCTACGGGCAATTGAGCCGATCGCAAACATTTCCCACAACACGAAGGGACCAGGCCGGCTATGCAAGGCCATGGGAATAGACTTGCGCCACTATGGTCACGACCTATGCAGCAAGCCCTTCTATATAGCCAGTACTGAAACTGAAGAATCCCTGTCCATTGTGCGGCGCCCCCGTATAGGAGTGGACTATGCCGGCACATGGGCCGACGAACTCTTGCGCTTCTATATAGAAGGCAATGCGTTCGTTTCGAAGCGCTAGCGGGCGGTCGGTAAGGGAGGCCCGATAAGGGAGGCCCGGTAGGGACAACTGATAGGGGAAAACCCGTGAAATCTGGCTAAGAAGCAGCTAAAACGCCACCACGTCAAAAAAACTTTCAAAATATGAGGTTTGTTTCCATAAAGCCGCTAGACATTCCCCACTTATGCGGCTACATTCTGGGTTAGATTTTCAAGTTCGTTGAAGTTAGTACAATCCAGTACCGAATAACAGTACTTTTTTGCTAAATCTCTGCACCTTGACAGTCTTCTATAGAGCATGTTGCTCATCTATTTTAGGGATCGCAAAAATGAAAACAGAAACCGGTATTGTGAAGTGGTTCAACAACGAAAAAGGCTTTGGCTTTATCACTCCTGAATCGGGTGGCAAGGACTTGTTCGCACACCACACCGACATCGTCGGCACTGGCTACAAGTCACTCGAAGAAAACCAACGCGTTTCCTTCGAAACAGCCGAAGGCCCTAAGGGTCCTCAAGCCAAAAACATCCAAGTTGTGTAAATCAGCTTGATGTAATAAAAAACCCACCTTCGCGGTGGGTTTTTTTATGCCTGATCGGTCCATGCCTTCAGCGGTTAGTTCTCGTCATCGCGGGCATCGCTAGACTGTTCCATTGGCCGCATTCTTACGCCATTGCCCATAATAGTAAGGTCAAGCCCGGCCAGTCTGCCCGGCATCGACGCATCGGCCCCGTCGTGAGGCGATGGCAAGTGCGCATTGGCCATATCACCCTGCAAAGGCGTAGCGGACATTACCGAAACCGCGCTGGCGATTGCGTTCGGATTCGATTGATTGTGTGGATTAGCATCAATCACGTCCACGGGTGCAGTAATATTTGCCGTTAGCCCGATGGGTTGCGTTACCGTGTAGTTGCCCGCCGATGATCCGCCCAGGCTAAGGGCCGCCCCAACCGCGATCCCATTACCTACGTTCGGCGTAGCAAACGTTCCCGCCTCGATCAACGTCACGGTATCGCCGAAGATCATGCCTGCCAGCGTGCCACCGACTAGTGTGGCCAAGGTGGTGCCGTCATAGACTTTATCCAGCACCGTTACACCGGCAACTGTGAGCGCCTTGGCCACAATCGTGCTGGTGGTGTTGTCCACAAAGCTGACGTTATAGTTGCCGCCGCTGTTGCCATCGCTGACCATTACACCAGTGGCCGTCACCGTTTTGTTGCCGCTGCCGGCGTTCTTATCCGTGAAGGCAAAGGTGCCCCCACTGAGTGAATCGGTTCCAAATAGCGTGCCGCTGGCGACGGTGGCTGTGCCGACAGCACTTAAACCGCCGTCATAGGTCTTGCTGATATCGCTGGTGCTAATGGCGAGGTCGGCTTTGTTGACGGTAAGATTCCCGCCGCTGATGTCATATCCTTGCTGCGTGGAGTAATAACCGTTATAAAAACCTGCATTGGTTCCGGCGGCAGCCGCCCCCAATACTCCGCTGGGTGCGATAATGCTCGCCCCGCTTTGGACATTGCCGTTATATGTTACAGCCACATCCGGCGCGCCGGTCAGCGTTAAACCGGTCATAAAGCTGGTCA
>CAZONP010000027.1:0-18607 GCA_964581155.1 uncultured Candidimonas sp.
GGGATCCGGCAATGATCAGCATGGGGTTGTTCAGCGAAAAGCCAATGCCGGCGGCAGCCCAGCCCGAATAGCTGTTCAGCATGGACACCACGACCGGCATGTCGGCCCCGCCGATGGGGATGATGATCAGAACACCCAGCACGAAGGCCAGTAGCGTCATGATGATGAACGGCAGCCACGCTTGTGTTGCCATGAACCAGGCGCCGCAGGCCAGCATGGCAATGGCAATGGCCAGGTTGACCATGTGCTGGCCCTTGAATACCACGGGGGCGCCTTGGAACAAACGGAACTTGTATTTGCCCGATAGCTTGCCGAATGCAATGACCGATCCGGAGAACGTGATGGCGCCCACGAAGGTGCCGATGAACAGTTCAAGCCGGTTGCCGACGGGAATGGGTGCGCCTTTGAGCGAAATGCCGAAGGCATGCGGCTCGGCGACGACTGCAATCGCAATGGCCACCGCAGCCAGGCCGATCATGCAGTGCATTAAGGCCACCAGTTCCGGCATGTTCGTCATTTCGACGCGCTTGGCCATGACGGTACCGATAGTGCCCCCCACAAGCAGTCCCAGCAAGACCCAGCCGATGCCAACGCCCAGCGAGCCGTCCGTCGCCAAGCTGATAATCAGCGCGAAAGTAGTCACCACGGCAATGGCCATGCCGACCATGCCGAAGACATTGCCGCGTCGTGATGTAGTGGGATGCGACAAGCCTTTCAGGGCCTGAATGAAACAAACCGATGCGATCAGGTAAAACAGCGTAACAACGTTGATGGAAATCATGCCTGGCCTCCTGCGGGCTTCTTGTCTTTTTTCTTGAACATTTCGAGCATGCGGCGCGTGACCAGGAATCCGCCGAACACGTTCACTGCGGCCAGCGCAACGGCAAATACGCCCATGTAGCGTGCCAGGCTGCCTTCAGTCAGGGCGGCGGCCAGCATGGCCCCGACGATGATGATGGCTGAAATGGCATTCGTGACGGCCATGAGCGGGGTATGCAGCGCCGGCGTGACGTTCCACACAATGTGAAATCCCACGTAGATGGACAGCACAAAAATGATGAAGTTGATGAGGGTGGGGCTTACGGCTTCCATCAGGCGCTCCTTAGCACGTTGCCGTCCTTGCACATCATGCAGGCGGTGATAATTTCGTCGTCTTGTTGTATGGCCAGCGCGCCTTCCGCGTTGGCGACGAGTTTCATGAAATCGAGCACATTGCGCGAGTAGAGCGCCGACGCGTCAGTGGGGACCATGGCGGGCAGGTTGCTGTAACCAATGAGGGTGACGCCGTGTTTTTGCACCACCAAGTCTTTTTCCGACAAGGGGCAGTTGCCGCCGCGCTCGACCGCCAGGTCGACTATGACCGATCCTGGCTTCATGCCTTGCACAGTCTCGGCGCTGATAAGCACCGGTGCGGGCCTGCCAGGGATAAGCGCTGTACTGATGACGATGTCCGCCTGGCGGCAGCGTTCGGCCACCAGTGTGGCTTGGCGCGCCATCCACGACGCCGGCATGGGGCGGGCGTAGCCGCCGGTGCCTTGAGCGATTTCGCGCTCCTCATCGGTTTCGAAGGGCACGTCGATAAACTTTGCGCCCAGGGATTCGATTTGCTCTTTGGCGGCGGGCCGCACGTCGGACGCTTCCACCACGGCGCCCAGGCGCTTGGCGGTGGCGATGGCCTGCAAGCCCGCAACACCTGCGCCCAGAATGACGGCGCGTGCGGCCTTCAGGGTGCCTGCGGCCGTCATCATCATCGGGAACAGGCGGCCGTACGTATTGGCCGCCAGCAGCACGGCCTTGTAGCCGGCCAGGTTGGCTTGGGACGAAAGCACGTCCAGGCTTTGCGCGCGGGTAATACGCGGGGCGGCTTCAAGGGCAAAGCCTGTGACGCCGGTGGCGGCAAGTTGGGCGATACCCTCGGCATTGAAAGGGTCGAGCATGCCGATGAGGACAGCGCCGGCTTTCATTTGGGTGCGTTCAGCCGCGTCGGGGGCGCGCACCTTAAGAATAATGTCGGCTCCCAGGGCGGTCGCCGCATCGGCCAGCTGCGCGCCTGCCTCGACATAGGCGTCGTCTGGAAAATGCGCCGCCGCGCCGGCACCGCGCTCGACGGACACGGTGTGGTGGTTGGCAATATACTTTTTCACGGTTTCCGGCGTTGCGGCTACACGCGTTTCTCCGGGTAGGCTTTCTCTGGGAATTCCGATGTGCATGAGGCTGCTCTCCACTAACATGTTTTTACTTTTAATGGGGGCTACTATACCCGAACCTCGGCCTCTCTCGTAGTCGGTTTGCGCAAATTCCTTTAGACTGTGGGCTCCACAAAATGAATGAGGCAAGCATGACGCTACTCGATACCATTGTGTCCTCGCTGGGTGCAAGAAACCCCCAAATGGGTGCACAGGCGGCCTTGTTGCCCGCCCTCATCGAACAAGTCAGACAATACCCCGGCGGCCTTCCCGGCCTGATACAACGCTTTCAGGAAGGTGGGTTAGCGGACGTTATTGCGTCGTGGGTGGGTAGCGGTCCCAACCAGGCGGTGTCCGCAGGCCAGCTTGAATCGGTGCTTGGCCAGGACGTGGTCGGGCAGTTGTCGGCCAGGTCCGGCCTGGACGCATCCACCGTATTAAGCCAGCTAAGCATCATGTTGCCCAGCCTCGTCAGTGAAGCCACCGCGAATGGCGCCGGCAAAGGGGCGGCCGGCGGCGGTTCCCCGTTGGACGCGTTGTCGGGGTTTCTAGGGAAAATGTAGCCGACGGCAGTTGGGCGCCCCAAAACGGCAGGCGCCCAACGATGTACAGGTGCAGAGTACCCGGACGGTAGCGAATTAACCCCTGCTGGCCTCCAGCGCCTGGCTCAAATCGGCAAGAATGTCGTCGATATGTTCCAGGCCAATCGACAAACGCACCATGTCTTCGCCCACGCCTGCGGCGGCAAGCTCGGCAGGGTCCAGCTGGCGGTGCGTGGTCGAGGCCGGATGGCAGGCCAGCGACTTGGCGTCGCCAATGTTGACCAGCCGCAGAATCAGCTGCAGCGCGTCTATGAAGCGCGCGCCGCCGGCACTGCCGCCCTTGATGCCAAAACATAGAATGCTGGCCGGTTTGCCGCCCATATACTTTTGGGCCAGCGCATGTTCCGGGTGATCGGAAAGGCCGGCATACTGCACCCACGCCACCTGGTCATGCGCTTGCAGAAACTTGGCCACTTTCAAGGCGTTTTCGGTATGGCGTTCCATGCGCAGGGACAGGGTTTCGATGCCTTGCAGTACCAGGAACGCATTGAAGGGCGACAGCGCCGCACCAGTATTGCGCAGCGGCACGACGCGGCAGCGGCCAATGAAGGCGGCAGGGCCGAAGGCTTCCGTGTAGACCACGCCATGGTACGAGGGATCGGGTTCATTCAGCATGGGGTAGCGCTGTTTGTGCTCGGACCAGGGAAATTTGCCCGAATCGACGACGGCGCCGGCAATGGTCGTGCCATGGCCGCCCATGTATTTGGTCAGTGCGTGCACGATGATGTCGGCGCCATGTTCGAATGGGCGGCATAGCGCGGGCGATGCCACCGTGTTGTCGACGATCAGCGGTACGCCATGCCGGTGCGCGGCATCGGCGAACGCCTGGATGTCCACAATATTTCCGGCCGGGTTGCCTATGGTTTCGCAGAAGACGGCTTTCGTGTTCTCGTCGATCAAGGCTTCAAGCGCGGCAACGTCGTCGTGCGGCGCGAACTTGACCGTAATACCCTGGCGTGGGAACGTGTGGGCAAACAGGTTATAGGTGCCGCCGTATAGCTTACTGACCGATACAATGTTGTCGCCCGCTTGTGCGATAGTCTGGATTGCGTATGTAATGGCCGCCATGCCCGATGCAACCGCCAGCGCCGCCACGCCGCCTTCCAGGGCGGCAACGCGCTCTTCCAGTACGGCGTTGGTTGGATTCATGATGCGGGTATAGATGTTCCCAGCCACCTTCAGGTCGAACAAGTCGGCCCCATGCTGGGTACTGTCGAACGCATACGATGTCGTTTGGTAGATGGGCACCGCCACGGATTTCGTGGTGGGGTCGGGCTGGTAGCCGGCATGAATGGCAAGTGTCTCGAATTTCATAGGTCGTCTTATAAAGTTTCAGGAATATGCAGCAAAAGGATACATGCATCGTACCGGGCTATGCGCCGGAATCAAAGAATATTGTCCGATTACGATATAACTTCAAGTAATAAGATGCGGCTCATTAAACGCGTGAAACCAACAGGGTCTACTTAGGTTAGCATTCCGGGTAATCGCCAGATGGTTTTGCGGGGGTTCTTTCGTGGTTTTCGAGGGCGTAAATGAAAGTTTGGTTTAAACGAGTGGTTGTCAGTCTCGTTGTGGTGTTCCTGGTTGCGTTGGTCAGCATTGCAATCTTCCTTTTAACGTTCGATCCCAATGCCTATAAAAGCAAGCTCGCGGACCTTGTCTACGAGCGATACCAACGCAGCCTGACCATCAAGGGTGACATCGAGCTGTCCCTTTTTCCGCGAATTGGGCTGTCTGTCCAGGGCGTAGCGCTGTCCGACCGCAATAGTACGGATACCTTCGCCTCGCTCGACAGTGCCCGCTTCGCGGTGGCAATCTGGCCGCTCATGTTCAACCGTTTCGTGGTGGATCATGTGGCGGTAACCGGTTTCAAAGCATGGCTCGAGCGCGACGAAGACGGCGAATTCAACTTCCAGGACCTGATCGAACGGCAACCGCTGGGCACCAGTCTGGCCGCCCCGTTGGCGCTCGCCCAGATTCCCGCCGCGATGCCTGCGGCGCCCGAAGCGCGGCAACTTCCCGCCGTGCTGGCGGCGCCCGCCTCCACAGGTGCCGATTTCCAGATCGACATCGCCGGCCTGGATTTGAAGGACGGCGAAATACATTTGTATGACCGGCCCAGCAAGTCCGTGGGCCGCATCGTGCAGCTGGACGTCAATACGGGCCGCATGACGTTCGATCAGGCGTTCGACGTTTCATTCAAAGGGAAGTTGATTGGTGACTTCCCCGTTGCCGACGCCAACCTTCAAGGGCAGGCGCTCGTCAAGGCCGATCCCCAGCAGCACATTTATTCCGCACAGAAGCTTAACGTTCAGGTCGACGGAAAGCTGGGCGACCTGAATGCCAAAGCAGCCACATTGCGGGGTAATCTTGCTTATAGCGCTTACTCGGAAATGCTGGACGCAAGCGGTGTCGAGTTTGTCGTGCAGGGGGACGTTGCGGGCGATCGACCGATCAAGAACCTTGACATGCGCCTTGCGGTTCCGCAGCTGAAGGTGGACCGCGGACAGGCGGAACTGCGTGTCGACCAGCTCATCTACCGAGCAACCGGCGAGCGCCAGGACCAACGATTCGATATTGCCTTCGACGCTCCCGGCCTTTCGGTATCACCCGAGGCAGCCAAGGGCGAACCGATCTCCGGCACGGTCAAGCTTAGCGGCAAAGACGAAGTGCTTGGACTGTCCTTGACAATGAGCGGTCTGGGCGGAAATTCACGCAAGCTTACGCTAAAAGAACTGAAGATCGATGGTGGATTAAAGCAGGGCGACCGCTTTGTGCAGCTCAAGATGACGACGCCCGCCAATTGGGACCGGCTCGCCGACAAGGGCGACTTGTCGGCCATGAAGGGCGACGTGCGCATTGAAGATGCCGCGTTGCCTGGCGGCAGTTTCGAGTTTCCGTTCATCGGCAGCCTGCAGGCAGACCTGATAAAAGACGAACTGACCAGTGAAATCAATGCCGTCTTAAGCAGCAGCAAGCTGGATTTTCGGGTGAAGGCAACACGGCTGAGCGACCCGCAGGTAGTATTTGACCTGACCGCCGACCGGTTGGACTTCAATACCCTATTCCCATCAGCGGCTCCTGCGCAGGCGCCCACTCCAGCAGCGCCGGCACCGGGCGGCAAGCCTGCCGCCACGCCGCCGGCCACAGCCAAAACCAGTACCAAGCCACCCACACCTGCCGCACCCGTGCCGGCCGGCACGCTGAACCTGGCTTTTCTCGATGCCATCGACGTGGCCGGCAATATTGCCATAGGCGATCTGAAAATCAAGAACGTCCAGGCACAGAAATTCAATGCCGGGCTAAGGGCGGTCGACGGGCAGCTTGCCGTCACCGGTCTGCGGGCCGACTTGTATGACGGCAAGCTCAATGGCAAGATCTCCGCCAACTCCAAGAACCAGTTCACGGCCGACGTTAACCTTGATAACGTGGCCTTGGGCACCTTGTTGCGGGACTTGGCGGACGAAACGCGGCTGGGCGGCCGGGGCACGATCAAGCTGAAGGTGGATTCCCGGGGAAGCACCATGCCGGCGATCAAGGCCGGCCTTAACGGCCTGGTGCAGGTGAAGGTGCGCGATGGCGCCATCCGCGGCCTTGATGTCGGCCAGACCCTGCGGGAAGTACGCGGTGTCGTGCGAAATGTCTTCAGCGGCCAGTTGCCGGTCGTGGTCACCGAATTCGACCTTGGGCGTCAAACAGACTTCACCAGCCTGGATGCCGATGTCGCCTTCACACACGGACAGGGCGTCTTCAAGAAACTGAACGTAGTGGCACCACCGCTGCGTATCACCCAGGGTTCGCCGGCGGCTATGGATATCGTCAACGAGCAGCTCGATCTCAACATCAACGTGCGGGTGGTAAACGCGCCGGTGGGCGAATTCAGCAAGGAATTGCTCGACCTGAAAGGGACAACGGTGCCGGTACGTATCTCCGGTCCGTTCAAGCAGCTCGGCTATCAGGTGCAATGGAAGGAAATCGGCAGCAAAGCAGTCAAAGACGCGGTGCAGGACGGATTGCTGGACCTGCTGTCCAATCAGCTGAGCCAAGACAAAGAAAGCCCGCCGGCGCCCGCCGGCCCCATACCTGCGCCGCCAAGAAAGCCAATGGACCCGGTCAAGAGCATCGGGGACGCACTAAAAGGATTGCTGGGACAATGACATCCAGACTTTATTTTCCGATCGCGGGTTGCGGTGGCACAAGCCGTGCGGCCGCGTCCTTGTTTGATCGACGCTGGTTAATCGTGGATCCGTCCGGCGTCTGGCTGGATCAGGACGCTTGCGCCAAGCTGGCTGATATTCAAGTCGACGCGCAACTTGGATACCTGGTCATGCGCGCGCAAGGCATGTTGCGCCTGGATATTCCGTTGGACGTTATTGAAGACGACGACAGCGTGCGCGCCAAGGCGAGCATAGGCGGCCAACAGGTGGACGTGGTCGATGAAGGCGAGCTGGCGGCGACGTGGGTGTCCAACTTTCTGGGCCGCCCGTGCCGGCTGATGAAGCTTGATCCTGCAGGTACTGCTACGCTTTGGCGGTAAGGCGCTCGTACTTGGCCTGCAGCATGGTGTGATCTTCCTGGTGGTCCAGATCGAACTCGATGCATTCCACAGGACACACGACCTGACACTGCGGCTCGTCGAAATGGCCGACGCATTCCGTGCAGCGTGACGGGTCGATCTCATAAATGTCGCGCCCCATTGAAATGGCTTCGTTGGGGCATTGCGGTTCGCAGACATCGCAGTTGATGCATTCTTCAGTAATAAGCAACGCCATGATTCTTTCTTACCTCGACTGTTCTTGTTCGAGCTCTTCACGGCGCGCGCGCGCCTTGCTGTGCAGCCACCGCTCGACCGATGGGAACACGAATTTGCTGACGTCGCCGCCTAGTATGGCGATTTCGCGAACGATGGTGCCGGAAATGAATTGATATTGATCCGACGGCGTCATGAATAGCGTTTCCACTTCAGGCAACAAGTGGCGGTTCATGCCCGCCATTTGAAATTCATATTCGAAGTCGGATACCGCGCGCAGCCCGCGCACGATGACGCGCCCGTTCTGGTCGCGCACAAAGTCCTTGAGCAGGCCCGCAAAACTCTTGACCTCCACATTAGGATAGTGGCCCAGCACTTCATGCGCTATTTCAACGCGTTCTTCGATGGAGAAGTACGGTTTCTTGGCATGGCTGTGAGCCACGCCGACCACGACATGGTCGAACAGCCCAGCCGCGCGGCGAACCCGGTCTTCATGGCCGCGCGTGAGAGGGTCGAATGTTCCGGGATAGATGGCGGTGATCATGGCTTCCGAATTCTTGATTAGGTTGGCAGAAACGCGCACTTGATGGCGCTGCCGGTGTTTAAGCTTATACCTTCCGGCTGTTTAGGGATTATTGACTTTTTTTTGCAATGCAGCAAATCGGATAAGGTGAAAATGCACATGGCCGGCCGTGGAGTGACGCAACAGTTCGAACGGCTCGGGAGGCGCGATGGCCGTTTCGGCTTCAATATACAGCAAGCCATCCGGCATGAGAACCGGCGCGACGTGGTCCCACAACAGATCGATCCACCCTTGGCCAAAAGGCGGGTCGAGCATGACCAGGTCGAACGGCGTGTCGTTGAGCCTGTCCAGCACCATCAGCGCGTCGCCCTTATGGATGCGCACATGCTCCGCCTGGAGCTTGGTTCGTAACGCGCGCAGGGCGGCGACTGCGGCGGGGTCGCGCTCGACCATTTGAACGTGGGCCACGCCGCGCGATGCGGCTTCGAAGCCCAGCGCGCCGGTGCCCGCGAACAAATCCAGGACGCGCTTACCCGAAAAGCCGCCAGACCACAGGTGGTGCAGCCAATTGAACAAGGTTTCGCGCACCCGGTCGGGAGTGGGACGCAGGCCGGCGGCATCGATGACCGGAATAGGAGTGCGGCGGTAATCTCCCCCTACAATACGTACTACATGCTTCTTCATGCGCGGTCTTCGGACGGTCGGTAGTGTTAATCGAAACTATGTGGGTAGTGTAAATCGTATGTTGAATTTCTTTAAACGAAAGAAGCCATTGCCGGCCGATAGCGCCGCACCGCAGGGCGACCCCCTTCCCTTGCAAGCCGAAATGCCGCCAGTCGAAGCGCCGGAAGTCGAAGCGCCGCAAGCGCAAGCACAAAGCCTCGAAGCGCCGGGCGTCGAAACGCCGGACATCGAAACGCCGCAAGCGCAAGCAGTCCCGGAAGAACCGGTCATCCAAGATACACCGGGCGTCGCTACGCCGGCGGCCGTCGAAAAGTCATCGTGGCTGACACGCCTGAAGAAAGGCTTGTCGCGGACGGGCCAGAATATAGGCGGCCTGTTTGTTGGCGTCAAAGTCGACGAAGCGCTTTTTGAAGACCTGGAAACCGCGCTTATCATGGCCGATGCCGGCGTCGAGGCGACAGAGAAGTTGCTGACCGCCTTGCGCCAGCGCGTGCGCAAGGAACGACTGGTGGAAGCCGGCCAGGTGAAGGACGCGCTTCGCGATATTCTTGCGCAGCACCTTGAACCCCTCGAGAAACCGTTCCCCTTGGGCAAGGCCACGCCTTTGATCATCATGATCGCCGGCGTCAATGGCGCGGGCAAGACCACGTCCATCGGCAAGCTTGCTTATGCTTTCCAGGCGCAGGGCGCCAAGGTTCTTTTGGCGGCGGGCGACACGTTCCGGGCGGCGGCCCGAGAGCAATTGATGGAGTGGGGCGCCCGCAATAACGTCACGGTCATTTCGCAAGACGGCGGGGATCCCGCCGCAGTGGCGTTCGATGCGGTCAATGCGGGCCGGGCGCGCGAAGTGGACGTCGTGATGGTGGATACGGCGGGCCGTCTCCCCACGCAACTGCACCTTATGGAAGAACTCAAGAAGATCAAACGTGTCATCGGCAAGGCGGACGGGGCCGCGCCGCACGAAGTCCTGTTGGTCATCGACGGCAACACCGGCCAGAACGCCATTGCCCAGATTCGCTCATTCGATGCCGCCATTACCTTGACCGGCCTGGTTGTCACCAAGCTCGACGGCACGGCCAAGGGCGGTACCCTGGCCGCGGTAGCTGCGGGAAGCCAGGGAGTCCGGCCCGTGCCTGTGTACTGGATAGGGGTGGGCGAAGGCCTGAACGATCTCCAGCCCTTTGTGGCCCGCGAATTCGCCGCCGCGCTGCTTGGGGACTGACACGGCGCCGGGGGCGGCGGCGTGTTCAGGCTGGCTTGAAGCGGCCCGCCTCGCTCAGGTGGCGGAAGGCCGACTGCGCCTGAGCCTTCTTCGTGTCCTGCATGGCACGTAGCCATCCCAGCGCAAACAAAGCATGGGCTTGCGTAGCGACCAGCGTTTGGAAGTATTCTTGAGCGACATACAAGTCGTTAAGCTCGCCCAATATTTTCTGGACGTTCATCAGTGCATCGCGCAAGGGCTCCATGCTTTGCGGCGCCAACAGGCTGGAAGAAAACTCCATGCTGTAGCGCAAGCGTTTTGCGTCTTTGCGTAAGTCATGCTGCGCATGGTCGCTTAGGTGTTCAAATTGCGCGCCTTGCGCACACATGGCGTTCAGCCATGTGTTCAAGCGTTTGCTTAGCGTCTTGCCCAGCTTGCCTTTGCCGGCGTGCAGCGCCTGGCGCTCGTTGATGGCGGCAGCTTCCCCCGCCATCATGAGATGAGCCAGAAGCCGGAGCAAGGAAGTCTGGAACGCGGGGCTTGCCACAAGCGCTCTTGCACTGGGTTGCTCGCCGACGGCCGGCTCTGGCGCCGTAAGCGCCGGCATGCCCGCGCGGACCAGACGCGGCATGATGTCCAGGCGCAATACGTCAGCGTCGCGCGCCTGGCCCAATTGCCCGAAGTAATCGCGCAGTTCGGCGCCCAGTTCCGCATTGTCCAGCCCCAGCCATTTGCCGAAGAACTTCCAGCATGAACGCAAGCGCCGGATTCCCACGCGCAATTGATGAACATAGCCCACTTGCAAGGCGGCGTTTTCGTCGCTTTCAGCGACGCTGCCCAGGAGGGTCGCATTGCGTACGATCTGGTTGGCGCAGTCGGTGGCACACGCAATATATGCCGCCTCCACGCCAAGTTCCCGATCAAGTTCAATGGCACCCGCATGCCGTGGCTTCATGGCTACGGAGCCGTAGGCCAGGTGGTCCCCCCGTTCGGCCTTGCTGCGAAGATCGACCATTAACTGGTACTTGTTCAACCATCGCTCGGCCATGCTGGTTATGTTGCGCGGGTCGCCGGACAAAAGCTCGAACTCCAGCTCGCACAACGGTAATTTCAGAGATCCAGCCTTGATGATGCCCGTGTCATAGGCAAGCTCCACCACGCCGCTGCGGGTGCGCTTTTCAAGGACCAGCCGTTCCACCCGGGTTTCATAGCGCTGCTCGAGTGGATGCTGAAGCATCTTGAGCGCGGCTGCCACGACCGTGCGTTTATACACGGCAAGGTCCAGGCTTGCGTCGGGCCGAGGATGATTCAGCTCTATGCGCGAGAGTTCGTCGGCGCCCGGCATTTTGACGGTCTGTACCCATTGATCGCCTTCCAGGCGCAGCCGCAAGGCAATCTTGGCCTGGGCCAATTCGCGCGTTTCAGTGTCGAAATAACAGGCATGCAGCATGATGGGCACGGCTTTTTGCCGGCGCAATTCCTTTTCAAGGGCCGCCTTGCGATGCTCGGGCACCAGTAGCTTGAGTTCACGTTCGATCATGATTTACCGATACCCCAGCTTGCTTGAAATGAGCGCCGCACAGTCTTTCAGCGCGGTGGCGATAGGTCCGTGAATGTCGACATCGAACAGGCTGGAGGGACCGAAACTGGTAAGCGCCAGCGCAATATTGCCGGAGTGATCGAAGATCGGCACCGAAAGCGCATCGATTCCCGGCAGCGGATTACCCAGGGCCTGCGCGATGCCAGTCCGGCGGATCGTGGCCAGCAGGGCGGTCAAGTCTTCCGGGCTGGGTCGCAAGCGATTGATGCTGGTCACTACCGCCGTGTCGCCCGCTTCGCGTTCGATATAGTGCTGGGCGACTTTAGAAGGCAGCCACGCGGCAAAGACATGCCCGGTGGCTGTGTGCAGCATCGACATGACCGTTCCTTTGCGCATGTTCACGTGCACCGGATAGCTTGCTTCGGTGATTTGGATCATGGTGGGGCCATGCGAGCCCAGCACCGCAATCGCCAGCGTGTGCCCGATCTTGCCGGCCAGCTCGTTGACCAAAGGCAGCGCGACCTTTACCGAATCAAGCCGTTGCAGGCTGACCAGGCCCATTTGCAAGGCGAAGGGGCCAAGTTCGTACTGCCCGGTGCCGGAGTCCTGCTGCACCAGGCCCACCCGCGTGAAGCTGACCAGATAGGGGTGTGCCTTGGCCGATGTCATGCCTGCCTGTGCCGCCAGTTCCCCAAGCGCCAGCGCCTTGCCGGAATCGACCAGCGCGGCCAATAGCGGGAAGCCGGTTTCGATCGACTGGATGCTGCGCCGTCCGTCATTGTGGCCAGGTACCGCTTTCTTATCTTCGCGCATGGAGAAATCGTCTGTTGGTTTACGGGATAATACCCCGGCATCACGCACGCGTTAAAATGGGCGAACTTTTCACTGAGTCCATAGCCATGAGCAACATGCCCCAGCCAGCCGCCGTTGTTGAACCTGCATTCGACATTTCCCCCGTTCCTGAAATTGTCGCCGAACTGCGCGCCGGCCGCCTGGTCATTCTGGTCGACGAGGAGGACCGGGAAAACGAAGGCGACCTCGTCATGGCGGCCGAATACGTCACGCCGGAAGCCATCAACTTCATGGTTACGCACGCGCGTGGCCTGGTATGCCTGACGCTCACCGAAGATCGTTGCCGCCAGCTCGACCTGCCGTTGATGGCCAGCCGCAACGGTACCCGCTTCGGCACCAATTTCACTATGTCCATCGAAGCCGCCGAAGGCGTCGATACAGGGATCTCTGCTGCGGATCGCGCGCGCACGATACAAGTGGCGGTGGCGCGGGACGCCAAACCGGTCGACCTGGTCCAGCCTGGTCACATTTTTCCGGTCCAGGCCGTGCGTGGCGGCGTTCTTGTGCGCGCGGGCCACACCGAAGCAGGCTGCGATCTTACCGCGCTGGCAGGCCTGACGCCGGCTGCCGTCATCTGCGAAATTCTCAAGCCCGACGGCACCATGGCCCGCCTGCCCGACCTGAAAGTCTTCGCTCGTGAACACGGCCTGAAAATCGGCACAATCGCCGACCTTATTCAATACCGTTCCGAACATGAATCCATGGTCGAGCGCCTTTCCAGCCGCCAGGTCACGACTCCTTGGGGAGACTTCCAGGCGGTCGCTTATCGCGACCTGGCCTCGGGCGCCCCTCATATGGCGCTGGTGCACGGCAATGTCACGCCCGAAACCGAAACATTGGTGCGTGTGCACGAACCCACCAGCCTGCTCGACGTGCTCTTCGAAGGCGCCACGCCCCACAGCTGGAGCGTGTCGCATGCGCTCAAGGCCATTGTGGCTGCGCCGTCCGGTGTATTGGTGTTGTTGAACTGCCAGGGGTCGTCCGAATCAATGTTTGCCCAGTTCGATGCATGGAATCACGCCGCGCCCGTCGATGCAACGGCCGCCGACCGCGAAAGCCGCTATGGCCTTCGCACTTATGGCATTGGGGCTCAAATCATGCGCGACCTGAACGTGGGCCGTGCACGCTTATTGGCGCGCCCACGAAAAATGCCCAGCATGACGGGGTTTTCCCTGACCATAACGGGTTACGATAGTGAACCTCACGCTACTCCACCACAGGAAAATTGATATGAACCCATATACTTTGTCGCCCGATATGAACGGGGAAGGTCTGCATATAGGCATTGTGCGGGCTCGCTTCAACGAGCAAGTCGGTCAAGCTGAACTCGAATCCTGCCTGGCTGAACTGGAAGTGCTGGGCGTGGACGAACGCGACGTCATGGTCGTTTCGGTGCCCGGCGCCCTTGAACTCGGCGTCACGCTGGCGCAAATGGCCGAAACGTTCGAATTCGATGCCTTGATCGCCCTGGGTGCGGTTATTCGCGGCGACACGTACCACTTCGAAATCGTCAGCAACGAAAGCGCATCGGCGATCAGTCGTGTTTCCCTGGAAACTGGCATTCCCGTGGCAAATGGCGTCCTTACCACCGACACCGACGAACAGGCCCAGGCCCGTGCCGAGGAAAAAGGCCGCGATTGCGCACGCAGCGCTGTCGAGATGGCGAATCTGGTTGCCGCTCTTGAGCCGGACGTCGAAGACGACGAAGGCGACGAAGACGACGACGAAGATGATGAGGACTTCGACGACGAGGACGAAGACGAGGACGACGATCTTGACAACAAATAGAACGCAGGCGGCGCCGGCTGGCGCCGCTAAAGGCAATGCGCGTAGCGCGCGCCGTCGCGCGCGCGAATTCGCCTTGCAAGGCGTTTACGCATGGTTGCTGCGCGGCGATGTGGGCTTGCAAGAGGCGGGCGATATCGACGCGCACATTCGCGACGACGAAGAATTCGGCGAAGCCGATTCCACATGGTTCAAGACGTTGCTGCACGGCGTGCTGCGCGAGGCACCCGACCTGAGGGAACGCTTCGCGCCGTATATCGATCGCCCGCTTGTCGAACTTTCGCCTATTGAACATGGCATCCTGCTCATAGGCAGTTTCGAACTGATCCACCACACCGAAGTGCCATATAAAGTGGCCATCAACGAGGCAGTGGAACTGGCCAAGTCGTTCGGCGGGACCGACGGATTCAAGTTCGTCAACGGCGTGCTCGACAAGATGGCCGCCGACGTGCGTGCCAACGAGGTCCGGGCGGCGCCGCGTCGCTAGACGCATGCGGAACGCCAGTGACTAGCGAATTCGACCTGATCGCGCAGTATTTCGCGCGGCCGGCTCCTGAAGGTTTTCTGGGCGTAGGCGACGACTGCGCACTGCTGACCGTCGCTCCCGAACACCAGCTTGCCACCACCACCGACCTTCTTGTTGAAGGTCGGCATTTTTTTGTCGATACGGATCCGCGCGCCTTGGGACACAAGGCACTGGCGGTGAACCTGTCGGATCTGGCCGCCATGGGCGGCCAGCCGCTGGGCTGCTTATTAAGTCTTTCACTGCCGCACGTGGACCACAATTGGCTTGCCGCGTTCTCCGACGGCTTCCATGCCTTGGCCGACCACGCCCACTGCCCGCTATTGGGCGGTGACACGACGCGCAGCGTAGCGGGCATTGTGATCAGCGTGACGGTCATGGGCCAGGTCAGGTCGGAACAGGCGCTGCGTCGAGACGCGGCCCGTCCCGGCGACGACATATGGGTTACGGGCACGCTGGGCCAAGCCGATATCGCGCTACGCCTGCTGCAAGGCCGGCTGCCACCTAATGCCCACCTGCTCGAGGCCACGCGCGCGGCCCTCGAATGGCCGCAGCCACCTCTGCGTTTCGGTCAGCGCCTGGCCGGTCTGGCACATGCCGCGCTGGACATCTCGGACGGCTTGGCCCAAGACCTGGGGCATATCCTTGCCGCCAGTCACTGCGGTGCCACGCTGCAGTATGGCGCGTTGCCTGTTGACTCCGCGCTGGCGTCGCTAGACCCCGGCGTAGTTCGCGATGCGGTCTTGAGCGGCGGCGACGTGTATCAACTTTGTTTTACTGCAGCGGTTGCGGACCGCCAGCGTATACTGGCGCTGGCATCCGCCGAGTCGGTCCGTGCGACTCGGGTAGGCAGCATATACGCGGGTCAAGGGCTGACGGTGCTGGATGCCGACGAACTGCCAATCACGCTGTCCGGCGCCGGTTTCGATCATTTCTCCTGAACGCTTTTTTGCGAGCACCAACCACCTTCGTATGCCGGCGACCAATTCTTATCCCGAACCCAACGATTCCTTCATCCCTGGTCCAAGGTGGGTTTTTCGTTCCTTGCCGCGGATTATTTCGTTCGGATTCGGCGCCGGTCTGATCCGGCCGGCTCCGGGCACCTGGGGTACCTTGCTGGGGTGGCTGCTGTGGGTCGTCGCGCTGGGCAAGCTTTCCGATATTTACATAGCCATGGTGCTGCCTGCGGCATTTGCGCTGGGTTGCTGGACATGCCACCGCGTGGGCAAGGAGATGGGGCGCCCCGACCATGGCGGCATGGTGTGGGACGAAGTCGTTGCGTTCTGGCTGGTGTTGTGGCTAACGCCCGACTCGTTCGGCGCGCAAGCGCTTGCATTTGTCTTGTTCCGCGGCTTCGACATCCTCAAGCCGGCACCCATACGGTTTTTTGACGGCCACTTCAAAAACGGTTTTGGCGTCATGTGGGACGACATCGTGGCTGCGGCATACAGCCTGCTGGTCATCGCCATTCTGTACAGACTCGAGGTATTCCCATGATAGGCAGTGAATCGTTGATGTATGCACCGCAATTGGGTCAATTGCTGATCGATCGCGGCTGGATGTTCGGCTGCGCCGAGTCGTGCACTGGCGGACTCCTGGCAGCGGCCATGACAGACACGCCCGGGTCCAGCCAATGGTTCGACCGGGGCTTCGTCACCTACAGCAATACGGCCAAGGCCGAGCATTTGCTGGTCCATGGCGACACGCTTGACCGTTTCGGTTCCGTCAGCGAAGAGACAGCCATGGAAATGGCGGCGGGCGTCCTTGCGGTGGCACCCGATGTGCACCTGGCCATATCAACCACAGGCATCGCAGGGCCCGATGGCGGGACCCCGGGCAAGCCAGTGGGCATGGTGTGCTTCGGCTTTGCTCAACGCGCGCCCAAAGGCATTGCCACACGTGCAGTCACCAAGGTGTTCGAAGGCGATCGCCGTCAGATCCGCAATGCCGCCGTGGCGTTTGCGCTAAGCACCGCCATCGGGTTCATCGCGCCAGGTTGATTGCATCGCGTGTGGCGCGCGCGGCCTGCGCGGCTGCCTCGCGCCAGTCGTCGCCGCCGCTGGCATACAGTATGGCGCGCGACGAATTGATCATCATTCCCGTGCCTTTGCTATTGCGTCCGGCCTGGACGGTGGATGGAATGTCGCCACCCTGGGCGCCTATGCCCGGGATCAGCAGCGGCATGTCGCCCACGCGCTCGCGCACCTTGGCGATTTCCTCGGGGAACGTGGCACCGACAACCAGGGCGCACTGCCCGTTGGTATTCCATGTGTCGGCGACGAGTCCGGCCACATGCAGGTAGAGCGGGGTATTGTCCTTGGATTCAATGAATTGCAGATCCGAGCCGCCCTTGTTCGATGTGCGGCACAGGACAATGACGCCCTTGCTCTTCCAGGCCAGGTACGGTTCGATGGTGTCAAAGCCCATGTAAGGATTGACGGTGACCGCGTCCGCCTGGTAGCGTTCAAACGCTTCACGCGCGTACTGTTCAGCCGTGGAGCCAATGTCTCCGCGCTTGGCGTCGAGCACGATGGGCAGGCCGGGATGATATTCGTGTATGTATTCGCACAGGCGTTCAAGCTGGGCTTCGGCGCGCTGCGCCGAGAAGTACGCGATCTGCGGTTTGACGCCGCAGGCATACTGGGCCGTCATGTCGACGATCGAGCGGCAGAATTCGAAGATGGCGTCCGGATGCCCCTGCAGTTCCGCAGGAAAGCGTTGAGGGTCCGGATCCAGGCCGACCATGAGCATGGAGTTGGAGGAGGCCCAGGCGCGTTCAAGTGTTTCTGTAAAGATCATTAGTGCGTGTCGAGTTGTGTATGGTGGCTACGGTATCAGGTTTAAGGGACAAGGTGCATGGCTATCACGTATAGCCAGGTGGCCGTGCATAGCACAAGGGATAGCGTGACGGCTGCGCTGCCCAGGTCCTTGGCGCGCCCGATAAGAGGGTGATGTTCCAGCGTGACGGCATCCGCCAGCGCTTCCAGTGCAGAATTCAGTAGCTCGACGATCAGTACCGGCACCAGCACCGCAATGAGGAGCAAGGTTTCGGCCGTGGTTTCACCCAGCCATAGCGCCACAGGCACGAGCAGGGCAACAAGCAGCAGTTCCTGGCGAAAGGCGGCTTCGTGCTTGAACGCCGCCACGAAGCCCCGGCCTGAATACCGCAAGGCATTTACCAGGCGGACAGGGCCGCCCTTGCTTTTGTAGGGTGAGTTTTCTGGTTTCATTAAGGCCTGGCAATTTCTTTCACAGCTGCCATTATGCCTGCGAAAAAAAAGCCCCCGACGTATCGGGAGCTTTTTTTGCTGGGCGATCCGGGAGTGACCCCGGATCTTGCGCAGGTAACGTAAGCTGGCTTAGAAGCCGCCCATGCCGCCCATGCCACCCATACCGCCCATGTCAGGCATGCCGCCACCGGCTGGCTTGTCTTCCGCGATTTCGCCCACCGCAACTTCGGTCGTCAGCAACAGGCTGGCGATCGATGCTGCGTTTTGCAATGCGGTGCGGGTAACCTTGGTGGGATCCAGCACGCCTTGTTCGACCAGGTCGCCGTACTCGCCAGTTGCGGCGTTGTAGCCGTAATTGCCGGTACCGCTTTCGACTTGGTTGACCACAACGCTAGGCTCGTCGCCGGCATTGGCAACGATGGTGCGCAACGGTGCTTCAATGGCGCGAAGAACCAGCTTGATGCCGGCGTCTTGGTCGACGTTGTCGCCCTTGAGCTGAGCAATGGCTGCCTTGGCGCGGATCAGAGCGACGCCGCCGCCAGGAACAATGCCTTCTTCGACGGCAGCGCGTGTTGCATGCAGAGCATCTTCAACGCGGGCCTTCTTTTCTTTCATTTCGACTTCGGTGGCTGCGCCAACACGAATCACGGCAACGCCGCCTGCCAGCTTGGCAACGCGTTCTTGCAGCTTTTCGCGGTCGTAGTCCGACGAAGCTTCTTCGATCTGGA
>CAZONP010000028.1:0-18095 GCA_964581155.1 uncultured Candidimonas sp.
ATCAGGCGGGGCCGATCCGGATCCACGGGCGCCGAAGGCCCCTTGGGCACAGCCGGCTCGGCCGCCTTTCCGGACGGCGCCGCAACGCTAGGTGCCATCGGCTTAGGCATGGGCTTGGGCGCAGGCTTCACCACGGGCTTGGGTTTGACGACTGGCCTGGGTTTTGGTTCAGGCTTGGGTTCGGGCTTGATTGCCTCCGGCTCAGGCTCGACGACAGGTTCAGGTTCGGGTTCGGGTTCAGGTTCGGGTTCGGGTTCGGGCTCCGGCTCAGGCTCCACCGGCGGTTCAGGGATAGGCTCTGGCTCTGGCGGTTGTTCCGCTTCCGGCTCCGCAACGGCGGGTGTGGGCGTTTCTTCTGTTACCTCTTCGTTTGGCGCAGCATCAACCGCAATTTCCGCTATTTCAACAAAACGCACCTCCACCGACTCCGCCGCCTCCATTTCCGGCTTGACCGGCGAGGCCGACAAAATGGCGGCAAGCACCGCCAAGTGCACCGCCACCGCGATAGCAATGCCTGCCACTCTGACGAAGACGGGGCGGAACTGCTGTTCGGCACGAAAAAGCGGCATGAATCGGTTGGAAGATAGAAGGGTTAAAGACCGTCCGAAGACGCAAGACTAGCCAGCGATAATACCAGCAATGCGAACGAGTCGCAATATCAACTATTGACAATACGCAAAAAAGCCACTTAAGTTTCCCTAAGTGGCCATTTTTCTTCTTCCAAATTTTGTGGTGGGTGCTGAGGGGCTCGAACCCCCGACCTACGCCGTGTAAAGGCGCCGCTCTACCAACTGAGCTAAGCACCCGCATACTACGGGTACCACTTTCATTTGGTGCAAAACGCGAAGACAAGATTATACCGTAGCGCGTTTTTCAATGCAAACGAAGACCTAGTTGACTGCTTCCTTCAAGGCCTTGCCCGGACGGAACTTGGGTACCTTGGCTTTCTTGATTTTAATTGCTTCGCCAGTACGTGGGTTGCGGCCGGTGCGTGCGGCGCGTTCCGAAACGGCAAATGTACCGAAACCAACCAGAGTTACGCTGCCTTTCTTTTTTAGTGTAGTTTTGACGGCCCCGATGAATGCCTCCAGCGCGCGGCCAGCGTCGGCTTTTGACAGATCGGCTTTGGTGGATATGTGTTCAATAAGCTCGGTTTTGTTCATTAAGGATTACCCCTAAAAATTTATTGTAGCCAAGCCTTTCCCGAGGGGGCATGACTTGACGCTTGGGTACGGCGTGGGAGCAATCGGGTGGCAATGCTGCATACGAGCACACTCAGATGGCTACCGCGTATTAAGCCTTTGAAAGGACGGGCTGTCAAGAAAAAGGCCTTGAAAACCCGCGCCAATACTCACTTTTTTGATTCCAGACCAATGTTTTTGTAAAAAAGTGACGCCAGTGCAATTCGCCCGATTACCGATGGGCGATATGTGGTAAGGCTGGTCGCCACTTCAAACGATCAGCTTAAAGCCTGTTCGAAATCGTGCAGTAAATCGGCTGTGTCTTCGATCCCTACTGACAAGCGCAGGAAGTTGTCGGATATGCCCATAAGCGCGCGCCGTTGCGCGCCCATCTCGTGATAAATGGTTTGCGCCACAGGCAGCACGAGGCTGCGATTATCGCCCAGGTGCGTGGCCAGCACAACGACCCGCAGCCGATTCAAACAATCAATTAAGTTCACGTCGGGCACGAGTTCAATGCCCATTAACGCGCCATACCGATTGCCGAACAGCCGGGAAGCTCGCAGATGCTGTGGATGGGCCGGCAACCCTGGGTAATGGACACGCCCCACTTTTGGATGGTCGCCCAGGTACTGAGCCAGGGCCAGTGCGTTCGCGCATGACTTGCCCATGCGCAAAGCCAGGGTTTCCGCGCCCGCCGATATGCGATGCGCCGCTTCAGAGGACAGTGTGCCACCCATGTCTCGAAGACCCTTCTTCTTGATCTGGGTAAGTCCCCAGGACGACGCCTTGCCGCTGCGGTACTGTTCGGCGATATTGGGATAGGCCGACCAGTCATACAAGCCGGTGTCGGTCACGGCTCCGCCCAACGCGTTTCCGTGTCCGCCTATGTGCTTGGACAGTGAATTGATCACCAGCGACGCACCGACCGACACGCCTTGGCACAGCCACGGCGTGGCCAGAGTATTGTCGACGACATATACCAGTTTATTTTGCGCGCACCATTGCCCTATGGCCTCCAGATCGGCCACTTGCGTGCCAGGATTTGCCAGCGCTTCCGTAAAAACCATTCGGGTATTGGGCTGCAATGCAGCGGCTACGTTGGCGGCATCGGTCGCGTCGACCATGCTGACTTCCACTCCAAGGCCGGCAAGCGTACCCAGCAGGCTGTTCGAATTGCCGAAAACATACTTGCTGCTTATCAGGTGGTCGCCCGCTTTTAGCAAAGTAAAAAATGTTGCGGACAGGGCCGCCATACCGGTGGCGAACGTGACCGTGCTGGCGCCGCCTTCCATATGCGTGATCTTGGCCTCGAGCGCGGCTGTGGTCGGCGTGCCCTGCCGCGAATAGGTGAAGCCGGGTTTGCCCTGAAACACCGCAACCAGTTCTTGCGCGTCGCCAAATGCAAATTGCGCGGACGGGTGCATGGGCTGGTGCACGGCGCCATGTTCAACGCCGCTGCGCCGGTCGGAATGAAGAATGCTTGTCGTGAAGCCGTCGGTCGTCATGATTGGGGAATATTCCGTGGTGAATCAGGCACCAGTGCGTTGACGCACTGATTCGTACAGGCAGACAGCGCTTGCCACACTGACGTTAAGGCTTTCCACGGAGCCCAGCATGGGGATCCGGACAAGCTCGTCGCAGGTATCGCGCGTTAAGCGACGCATGCCTTCACCTTCCGCACCCAGCACCCATGCCATGGCGCGACGGGCATCCACCTTGTGAATGCTGCCCGTGGCTTGATCGTCGGTTCCAACCAGCCACACATCCCGGTCCTTCAACTGGCGCATGGTCCGGGCAAGATTGGTCACCATAATGTAGGGAACGGTTTCGGCGGCGCCGCAGGCTACCCGCTGCACCGTGCTGTTCAACCCCACCGCCTTGTCGCGCGGAGCAATGACGGCATGCACACCTGCCGCATCGGCGGTGCGCAAGCACGCACCCAGATTATGCGGGTCGGTTACGCCATCGAGAATAAGAAACAAGGCGGGCTCTGCCTTGTCTTCCAACAGGTCAAGGACTTCGTCGACGTCGACCGCCAGCGAATGAGCTTCGGCCAGCGCCACCACGCCTTGATGCTTGATACCGCGCGCCAGGCCGTCGAGCCTGTCCGCCGCAACCGGACGGACGCGAATATTGGCCGCTTGGGCCGATTCAATAAAGGTCTGCATGCGCTTGTCACGCCGCGACGCTTCCACGTAAAGCTCCTTGATTGAGTCCGGCGCGTGGCGCAAGCGGGCGATCACAGCATGGAAGCCGGCCAAAACCTGGTGAGACGACATGAAGTTCTTTTTCCTTATGGATGGGTGGCGCGCAAGACGCCCCATGGCGCCCGCAGCGTACTCATTTTAGCGCCGTCTGCTATCGCCGGCCGCGCGGCGCTTTTTGTGGAGCGGGAGATTTGGCGCCCCGCTTGGCCGCAGCCCTGCGTTGCCGCGATGTCGTGCCTTTCAGTTCGTCGGGTTTGGTGGACGCCGCACGCTTGACGCGATGCGAGACCGGTGCATCGCCCGCCTGGACCTCTGCCTTCAGCGCCTTGAACGTCGTGCCTGTGACCAGCCGGAATTCGATCCGACGGGCTTCCAGGTCGACTCTGGCGACTTGCACCTGCACCGCATCCGTCAGGCGATAACGTATGCCGGTGCGTTCGCCGCGCAATTCATGCATGGCTTCGTTGTACTGGAAGTAGTCGGAACCGAGCTCCGACACATGCACCATGCCCTCGACGAATAAGGTGTCCAGGGTGATGAAGATGCCGAACGTGGCCACACCCGTGACCCGGCCGCTGAAGACCTCGCCCACATGCTCTTTGACGAACCAGCACTTGAGCCAGGCCTCGACATCGCGCGAGGCGTCGTCGGCCCGGCGCTCGCGCGCCGACAGCATGACACCCAGCTTTTCCCAGATGGCATGCTCGCGCTCTTCCTTGGGCAACGCGTCTGTGTTGGGCATGTCGTTGTATTTCGGGATATAGCGCTTGCTGCGCAATATGCCCTTGATGACCCGATGCGTAAGCAGGTCGGGATAGCGACGAATGGGCGACGTAAAGTGCGCGTAGTGGTCGTAAGACAGACCGAAGTGGCCGACTTGTTCCGGACTGTAAATGGCCTGCTGGAGCGACCGCAGGCACATGGTTTGAATAATGGCGAAATCCGGCCGGTTTCGGGTGGCAAGAACCAGCCGCGCGTAATCTTCGGTGGAAGGGTCGGCACCGCCGTCCAGCGTCAGGCCCAAATTGCGCAGATAGTCGCGCAGTGACTTTAGTTTGTCTGGTGTTGGGCCTTCATGCACCCGGTAAAGTCCCGAGCGCTTGTTGCGCGTCATGAATTCGGCTGCGCAGGTGTTGGCCGCCAGCATGCATTCTTCAATGAGCTTGTGGGCATCGTTGCGCGTGTAGGCTTCGATTTTTTCGATGCGACCCAAAGGATTGCACACGATGCGCGTTTCGAGGGTGTCGAAGTCGATGGCGCCGCGCTTGACACGCGCGCTGGCGAACAATTGATAAAGTTCGTACAAGTTCTGTACGTGCGGCAAGACCCCACCCATGGCTTGGCCCGCCGGCCCGGTGGGCTGCTGCAGCGCGGACCACACGTCGGTATAGGTAGTGCGGGCATGCGAGTGAATGACCGCGTCGTAAAACTGGTATGCAGTGATGCTGCCGGCTTTTGCTCCGTTAGCCGCGATTACCATGTCGCACACCAGAACCAGGCGGTCCACATCCGGATTGAGCGAACAAATGCCATTGGACAAGGCTTCGGGCAGCATGGGAATGACACGCCGCGGAAAATAGACGCTGGTGCCACGTTCAACGGCTTCGTTATCCAGAGCATCGCCTGGACGCACGTAATGCGTAACGTCGGCGATGGCCACAAGCAGGCGCCACCCCGGACGCTTGCGCTTTTCAGTACCCAGCTCGACCGGCATGCAGAAGACGGCGTCGTCGAAATCGCGGGCGTCTTCGCCGTCGATCGTGACGAACGGCACTTCGCGCAGGTCGATGCGATCTTTCAGTTCGGTCGGGCGTACCGTGGAAGGCAACTTGGCCGCAAGATCCAGCGTGGCCTTTGAAAATTCATGGGGTACATCGAACTTGCGCACGGCAATTTCGATTTCCATGCCGGGGTCGTCGATTTCGCCCAATACTTCGACGACACGTCCCAATGGTTGGGTAAGCCGCGTAGGCTGCCTCACGATTTCCACCGTGACCACTTGCCCATGCTGCGCATCGCCTATGTCGGACGCCGGAATGGCCACATCGTGCTTGATGCGCTGATCTTCAGGCACCACAATATACGCGCCGCGCTCTTTAAGAAAGCGCCCCACCAGCTTGTTGGTGTGCCGCTCGGTCACTTCCACGATCATGGCTTCCGCTTTACCGCGGTATTCGCCGTCTGGCTTGGCCAGGACGCGGTCACCATGCAGCACCTTCAGCATTTCACGCGGCGACAGGAATAGATCGGGACCGCCATCGTCGCGCAGCAGGAAGCCGAAACCATCACGATGGCCCTGCACCTTGCCGGCAATGAATTCCAGCTGGGTGTTCAATTGCACTTGACCCTGCGCGTTGAACCCCAGCTGCCCATCGCGCTCCATTGCTTTCAAGCGGCGATCAAATCCAATTGATAAAGGCACGGATGCGCCCAGTACCTTGGCCATTGTTTCGGGTGCGACCGGCCCAGCGACCGCGCGCAAATGCTGCATGATGGCTTCGCGACTGGGCACGTCTGGGTCGAAATCCGGAGGCAAATCGTGCGAGCCCGCCGGTATCTCTGGGTTGTTCGTTTCTTTTTTGGAGCGTTTGGTCAAAAGTGATTTCCGTTGATTTAAAAAGTACGCTATACTTTGCGCCTCTTAAAGATGTAGCGCAATTCGCAGCAGTAAGCAGTAAAGCGATAGCATACACTTTATGCCCAGGTGGCGGAATTGGTAGACGCGCATGGTTCAGGTCCATGTGCCTTCGGGTGTGGAGGTTCGAGTCCTCTCCTGGGCACCAAAAATAAGTACAAAAAACCCGGCTAAACAATGAGTTTAGCCGGGTTTTTTGCTTCACACCGCCCTTTTCGGGCGGGCGATGCCGTTTCAAGAAAACTACGCGGTCAATGCATGCCGCATGGTTACATGCTCGATGCCGGCATCCATGAATACGGCGCCGTCGGCCACGAACCCATGGGCGGCGTAGAATGCCTGGGCATGAAGCTGCGCGGCCAAAACCACCTCCAGGTAGCGACGGCGGCGAGCTTCGTCCAACAGCGCCGCCAATAGTTCCGACCCCGCCCCCTGCCCCCGATACGCGGCGCGCACGGCCATTCTGCCGATGTGGGCATTACCCAGTAAGCGACCCGTGCCAATGGCCACACCTTGTTCGTTATACGCCACGGCATGAACGCAGTTTGCATCTTCCACGTCCATTTCCTCTTCCAATGGAACGTGTTGCTCCTGGACAAAGACTTCGTAGCGAATGGGCATGGCATCGTGCTTACAGGTTTCCCAGTCGCCTAAAATGACGTTAATGCGCTGCTTCAATGAATTCTCCGACAAGGTTTTGTTAGGGCGATGACACACCGGACCTGACGTTGCGCCGACGCCTAGCCCGCCAGCTTCAGGCCGATGATGCCTACGATAATGAAGGCCACGCTAATAAGCCGCGCCGGGCTGGCCGCCTCGCCCAACAGCGCGATGCCTAATATAACTGTTCCAACAGCGCCCACACCCACCCAGATAGCGTAAGCCGTGCCCACCGGCAACTGCTTCAGGGCCAGTCCCAACAGGAATACGCTGATCACCATGGACACGACCGTGCCGATGCTAGGCCAAAGCCTGGTGAAGCCATCTGTGTATTTCAGGCCTATGGCCCAACCGATTTCGAACAGCCCGGCAACCAGCAATACTATCCATGACATGGATACAGACATGAAACACTCCCCTTATTTTTAACTTGCATGTATACGGTGACCGCCAGACTCTGATATGGTCTGAGAAATTGGAAACAAAAGGATACGAGATGGACCGCTTGCTTACGCGTTACACCGCTTTTTATATTGCTATCGTTGCCACCCTATTGTTCTTTATTCTAGGCGTGGCGGCAAACGGGGCGTGGTTAATTCCCGCCCTGGTGTGCGCCGGCCTCACGGCGCTGGGTATGTGGGATCTGCGCCAGGCGAACCATGCCGTTCGCCGCAACTACCCCATCATCGGCAACTTGCGCTTCCTGTTCGAATATATACGTCCGGAGATGCGGCAATATTTCATAGAAGACGACAACGATGCATCGCCCTTTTCGCGCACCCAGCGATCCCTGGTTTACCAACGGGCCAAGCAGCAAATCGACAAGCGGCCGTTCGGCACCCAGGTCGACGTATACCGCAACGATTACGAGTGGATCAACCACTCCATGGACCCCGCCCATCCCGCCGGTAGCGACTTCCGCATCGACGTGGGCGGCCCCGACTGTACGCAACCGTATTCGCTATCCGTCCTGAATATATCGGCGATGAGTTTTGGCGCCCTATCGGCCAATGCCGTGTTGGCATTGAACAAAGGTGCAGCCGCCGACAACTTCGCGCACGACACAGGTGAAGGCGGCATCAGCCGCTATCACCTGGAACACAAAGGCGACCTGATATGGAATATCGGTTCTGGCTACTTTGGTTGCGGCGACGGCAAGGGCAACTTTTCCGAAGAAGCCTTTGCGAAGCGCGCCCGGCAAGACAGCGTCAAGATGATAGAAATCAAGCTGTCGCAGGGCGCGAAACCCGGCCATGGCGGCATACTACCCGGGGCCAAGGTAACGCCCGAAATCGCCGCTGCGCGCGACGTGCCTGTCTGGCAGGACTGCAATTCACCCGCACACCACAACGCCTTCAGCACACCAATTGAACTATTAGAATTCGTCGCCAAATTGCGCCAGCTTTCCGGCGGCAAACCCGTCGGCTTCAAATTATGCATCGGCCACCCCTGGGAGTGGTTCGCCATTGCCAAGGCCATGCTCAAGACCGGCATCACGCCGGACTTCATCGTCGTCGATGGATCTGAAGGCGGCACCGGAGCCGCGCCGATTGAATTCGTCGACCACGTGGGCACACCCTTGCGCGAAGCCCTACGCCTGGTTCACAACACACTGGTCGGCATAGGCTTACGGGAAAAAATCAAACTTGGCGCGTCGGGAAAGATCATCAGCGCCTTCGATATGGCACGCGTCATGGCCTTGGGCGCTGACTGGTGTAATAGCGCCCGGGGATTCATGTTCGCCATTGGCTGCATCCAGGCACAGGTATGCCACACCGGCCAGTGTCCCACCGGTGTCACCACGCAGGACCCCAAGCGCCAAGCCGCGCTAGTCGTGGGTGACAAGGCCATGCGCGTGGCCAGTTACCACCAGAACACCCTAAAGGCGCTTGCCGAATTATTGGGGGCGGCAGGCCTGACCCACCCCCAGGACCTGCGCCCCCACCACATCGCCAAACGCATCGCCAATGGCGAAGTCCGTGTCCTGTCGGCCCTGCTTCCCGACCTGGAAAAGGGCGAGCTCCTGGAAGGAAAGTTTCGACTGACCATTTTCCGCACCGCCTGGCCCATGGCGCAGGCCGAATCATTCGCGCCCTTATATAGCCTGAGTGCCGCGCTTTCGGGCAATCCTGACAGCCCCATCCCGGATTAGGGTTTTCACCAACTTGCAGGACCATAGATTCAGACTTATCGTTAAGCCGTTGTCTGAAGCAGCAAAATCGCTCTTAACTGAGGGTTTGACTGGTACTACCTCGTGCAGTACCCCCTGCTCAAACGACAACAAGGCCCCGCCAGAAGGTGGGGCCTTTATGTTTGTGCTCGCGAACCACGCCGTATATGGAGTATTGGAATGGTATTTGCCTGCTGTAAAAAACATATGGTATAGTTTCGTGCTTTGGCGCATTAGCTCAGCCGGTTAGAGCGACGGAATCATAATCCGCAGGTCCCCTGTTCGAATCAGGGATGCGCCACCATTGTACTTAAGCCGTTGATTTCATTAAAGAAGTCAGCGGCTTTTCTCATTGGAGTGAGTCATTCGGTGAGTCACTATCCCAATGAATGCTCTTCCACGGCTCTATCAGTCACGCCACGGCGTCTACTATTTCAGGATTACCCAGAACAAAAAGAAGGTTCGCTGGTCGCTGAACACAAAGGACTTCTCACGGGCTAAGATTGCTGCTTTGGCACTCAATCTAAAAATCGCAATGACCGATGACCCGTTCGACTTAGATAAACTTCGACGCCTTGATATGGAACTTACCCCTAATGGGATCAAGTTCACAAATATAGAAGATAAAGACTTGGGGCTGGTCGACTCCCTGCTTGCAAAGTTAGGTGTTACACCTGAACAATTTTCTGGATTCAATGACCGCCAAGTTCAAAACTTGTTGGCTACTGGCAATCCTAATGTGCCTGGTGTTCCGGTTGGCCAAGGTGGAGAACCACAAGGAATATGACTTGGTCGTCGAATGCACCGGGGAGAGCAGCGTGCGAACAGTACTCTCGCAATGGCGCTCACTTGCATTCGGCAACACTCCGGTTCTGCATGCCTGGCTTGAACCCTATTGTTCTGCGGCCCACGTCATCCTGACCTTGGCAGATGACCCATGGCCAGCATCCGACCCTGCGGATGACAAAGTCAACGCGGCCGACTTCTCTGATTTGGATGTCAGGGTGGATTTGTCCGCTTGCGGGGGAGGCTTCCACCCCTACGGGGCCGCAGATGCCTGGCAAGGTGCAGCATTCGCCACCGAACGGGTCTTGGCCGTGCTTGACGGTCAATGCACCCACGCAACTGTGTGGAGCCGGGTAAGGACGAAAGCCTTCTACGACACCCTTCCTACCTCCGGCCAAGTCCCTCTGCGCGCCATCGTGCCCCTGGACGGCTCCCGCTACAATTCCGTCATGCGAACCAGAGACTACCGCTACGTCATGGGCGCACCATGAGTGAGGACCTCCAATACCAAGTTGCCCGGGCACGCTGGAAGCTGAAAATTCCTGGGCACATTGCCCTGTTCCTCTCTCAGCACTCCCAACGTGCCTGGAACGAAAAGGAATCTGTGGGACAACTGTACTCGCGAGACCTTACCACCGACACCATCGTCATCGACGAAGCCACGCTGTTGAAACCAGCATGGTCCCGACGGGCACGAGTTCAGTTTATTCCCAGCACAGCAATGGCTGAGCGCAAGAGGATGTTCTCCAAGGGACTGCACTGCATCGGTCTATGGCATTCACACCCGGAGCCCGTGCCATCCCCATCACAGGAGGATTTAGAACTCGCCGCAGACTATGCCATTGCGGCCAAAAAGCAGTTAAGCGGCATCGTATTCACCATCATCGGCACGGCTCCGTTTCCATCCGGGCTAGCCATATGGGTACATGATGGCACATCACTACATGAGGCGAATTCGCTGAAACTCACTGACTAGCACTTCGAGCAAAGACACTACGTGAGCGATATCGAGAACACGCATGGTCTCCCGCTCTTGGCAATCAAAATCCATGAAACAAAAAGTCAACGGCGGCCACGATTTCGTCGTGCCGATGCTGAAGGCTGAATGCGGCGCTTTTGAGCTCATTGGCCGGCACTGCGGCCATGTACTGGGTGACCATCACGTGCTGAACGCCATCAATATCGAACAAAGGATTGAGTGTCTTCGCAGGCTTAGGCGCTTCGCTTAGCAGCAGCAATGGAACAACAACCCGCGTGTTGAACGGCTGCATGATGTCTGCCTGGATATTGAGAAAATACCCAAGGCCTGACGGGTTCGCATAAACGTCGTAGCGGCTCATCAAAACATCCGGTACTTTGCCAGTGGAAGGCCGTGTTTTTCAACAAAAGCGTTGGAGCTTTCAATGGCTTCTTGGTTCTCGGCCAACCAGAGCTCTGACCGCCTGCGTGCGATAGCTTGGGTTACGCCGGCTTCAGCCGCTTGCGAGATGTTGATGTGCAGCGCTTTGGCCTCGGAGAGGAGGTCTTCAGCCAGCGACACATTGGTGGCGCGCTTTGTCGCGCTACGGGAACTGCTTGCCGTGAGCATAGTCGGTTCCTTAAAGAGATAGTTTAATTAACGTGCATTTAATCAAACATATTATATGTGCATATCAGCCTGTAACCCCATGCTTTTGAGCTGTGGAAATTTCGTAATTAAATTTATTTCGCGCTGGCACACAACGCTGATACACTAGCATCAAGTAGCTTGTAAACCATTGAAGTCACTACGTATTTTCTATATTCAGGCGCAAAATTCCAGCATCAGGGATGCGCCACCAAGAATTACCATTTAGTATCAATCATCTACGCCAGCCTTTAATAAGGTTGGCGTTTTTGTTTTTGGGCCATCTGTCAACCAAGTGTCAACGCAGAAATTGGGTTCAGCGGTTTTGCGGCTTCCAGGTGGCTTGGTGCAAGGTGGGCATACTGCATAGTCGTTTTCAGATCTTGATGGCCAAGTATCCGCTGCAAGGTCAGGATGTTGCCGCCGTTGATCATCAAGTGACTAGCGAACGTGTGGCGCAAAACATGGGTTAGCTGGCCCAGGGGAAGTTCGATCTTCGCCCGCTCGATTGCTTCCTTGAATGCGCCGGTACAATAGTCGAACAGTACATTCCCCCCGGTTGGCAAACGCCTGATTAAGATCGATGCGGGGCCGTTGTTTGCAGACACTGCGGAGTCGGGTGACATTGAGTCTGGGACGATCTACGTACTTCGCAGCCAGTCGGAACATCCTTTTGTTAAAGAGCACCACGAGTTTGTTCACAAAATTGGAGTGACTGGAGGCAAGGTGGAAACCCGTATCGCGGCGGCCGCGAAGGATGCCACCTATTTGTTGGCTGAAGTCGAGGTCGTGGCCACCTGGTTCCTTGTGCCGCTCCACGTGATTGATGAAGCTGTGCAGCGCATTTTGGATGGAACGATTACCGATATAGTCTATGATCCGAGCACCGCTAGGCTCGTGCGTGAATCCGAAGTTCGCTAAAAATTCTGGCAACGCCAAGTAGCATCAAATAATGCCACGTAGATTTCTCTGAATAATACGGATGGATTGGACATACGTTTTCGAAGGCCATTTCAAATGCGTACTGACCACTTAAATGCGAATATGCACGTGGTAACTACAAATGACTGAACAACAGATCCAAATTTTTGTTAGCCAGGACGGTAATGCACAGTTGGAAGTGACCGTGGACCGAGATACAGCCTGGCTTAGTCTTGATCAGATGGCTGCTTTATTTGATCGTGACAAATCAGTAATCTCACGCCATATCCGTAATGTGTTCAAAGAGGGCGAATTGGAGCGGGGTTCAGTTGTTGCAAAAAATGCAACAACTGCGTCTGATGGGAAAACCTACCAGGTCGATTATTTCAATCTTGATGTCATCATCTCCGTAGGCTACCGAGTGAAGTCCCAGCGCGGTGTGCAGTTCCGCCAGTGGGCCACCCGTGTGCTCAAGGACCATCTGATACAGGGCTATAGCGTAAATCAGCACCGATTGGTCGAGCGTGGCGTTGAGTTTGAGCAGGCGGTTAACTTGCTCAGTCGTACGCTCACTAATCAAGGATTGATGTCCTCTGAAGGTAAGGCGGTGGCCAAGGTCATCAGCGACTATGCTCGCTCCTGGAGTTTGCTGCAGGGCTACGACGAGCAAGTGCTTGGGGAAATCGCTCAGAGCCAGTCGGACATGCGTCCTCTGAATCTGAACGAGGCCTTGTCCGCCATTACCGAATTAAAGCAGGCCTTGATCACCAAAGGCGAGGCGACCGAGCTGTTTGGGCTGGTGCGTGGCAATGGCCTGGCATCCTCTTTAGCGACGATTGAACAAGGGTTTGGCGACGAGCTGTTTTACCCAAACGTCGCCAGCCGCGCTGCGCATCTGTTGTATTTCCTGGTCAAGAACCATGCGCTGGCCGACGGTAACAAGCGTTGCGGTTCTTTCTTGTTTCTTTGGTACCTGCGTCGTAACCAGCATTTACTGGCACGGCCTGTGGAGCAGCTAGTCAATGACAACACTCTGGTAGCATTGGCGTTGCTAGTGGCCGAAAGCTTGCCTGACCAGAAGACTTTGATGATCCGGCTGATTGAGCACTTTATTCTGTTGAGGGAGCCTAGCGAGGATAAGAATAGTGTCAACCAATCGTCGACAGCATAGTGAAATAAAGCACCGCTATAGCGAAAACCAAACAAGCTAACATATTGATTGCTAAGGTAAAGCGCATATAAAGCGACTCTATCGTACAGAATCATAATCCGCAGGCCGTGTTTTTTGACGAAAGCGCTGGAACTTTCGAAGGCTTCCTGGTTTTCAGCAAGCCAGCGCTCTCTACGAGCACACGCAATCGCCTGGACAACACCAGCTTCAGCGGCCTGCGAGATATTGATTTGCAGGGCTTTAGCCTCGGAGAGCAAGTCTTGGGGCAATGACACATTCGTGGCACGCTTGGCGGCACTGCGGGGACGGCTGATGGTCGGCATGACAATATCCTTCATTCAGTAGTGCGACCACGAGCATCTTCTTCAATAAATTATATGTGCATGCTAGCTGAATAAGGCAAGTGTCACCCAAGCGCGTCGATCACCGCATCTGGATTACGCTCAATCACGTTCAAAAGCACCAGTGCCGGACCACGTGGCGTCCTGTCACCGCGTTCCCAATGCCGCAGCGTTGCCGTGGAAAAACCAAACCGCGCCGCAAACTGCTCTTACGTCATACCCACTTTGGCGCGCACGGCCTTCACATCCACGGATCTGGGCCGATGCACCCTGACACCGGTCTCTTTGCCACGCGCATGCTCAATAGCCTCTTGCAGGCCGTGCTTGATGCTGTCGAATGCTTTGCTCATAATCCCAATGATTCATTACCACGTCATGTTGAAAGCACCTAGGTGGGATCATGCCAAGGCGTCTTCAGTGGCGTCACATCGCAAATGGTTTTTTTCGCCTGCACATTGATGATGTGCAGATGAGCGTCGGTCCAAGCTGGAAATCCAGCCGATCGGCGCACAGAAACGTTCTCAACCCCTCAAACATACACCTCTGTGAAGCGTCTACAAACAGTCTCGGGCAACAGGCTTGCCGCAGCCTCGTCGAGAATAATTTTCACTTGAGGATGCCGTTTCAAAACGGTAAACGGAATAGCCTCGGTGACGTCGTTTTGATGGTACTGGGCAAGAATTGGCGCTTTGCTCTGTCCGGTCGCGATCAGCAGGATCTCGCGGGCGTCCATGATGTCTTGCATGCCCATGGTGATGGCAGACGCGGGAACAATGGCGTTTTCATCGAAGAATCGGCTGTTGTCTTTACGCGTACGTTCGGAAAGCTCAACGACATGGCAGCGGCTATCGAACGCTGTACCGGGCTCGTTAAAGCCAATGTGTCCGTTGCTTCCTACGCCCAGTAGCTGTAGATCTATACCGCCAAGCCGCTGCATTTTGGCAGCGTACTCCAGGCAGTGTTCTTCCAGATCCTTCGCCTGGCCGTCGGGCAGGTGGTGCCGGGATTCGTCAAAACCCACGTGCTGGAACAAGTGCTGGCGCATATACGCGGCATAGCTTTTCGGATGATTCGCATCCAATCCTACGTATTCGTCCAGATTGAAGGAAATCAGTTGGGACAGATCCAACTGCTGTTCCTGCACTTGCTGCACAAAGCGCGCATAAATGGGTTCCATGGTTCCGCCCGTCGCGGCGCCAAGGATTATGCCAGGTGTACTTTTGATCTTGTTAATCAGCACCATGCTGACGTATTCGGCGATGGAGGAAGTATCAGGAAAAATTAGAAACATGGGCTATGCCCTCGCTTTTGCGGAACGTGCATTAGGTGGTAGACGGCTACTGGGAAACGCGTCGAATCGTAGCACGGCCCTATCTTTGCGGTCGATCAGCAGGACAGCCCCGCCCGGTAAGACAATTCTCCCGGTCATGGGGAATATTGCTATAGTTAAGCTGGATTTTCGCCGTAGACATGTCGGCGCCACTGGCGACAGCACACCACAAGGATAAAAATTGAAATTCAAATTGGAAGCCTGGCGAGCGCAGCAACCGCCTCCCTTTCATGAGGGCGAGTACGACGTCAAGCTGGACACGGGCGACGTGGTCCGCGCAACATACCAGCAGCAGCAGTGGGGGCAAGAGACCAATGGGTTTACTCAGTGGCGAGGGCAGCGGCTAAAAGGCATGAAGAAACACAAACGGCAGCGCCGCAGCATGAAGCAATACCACGCCGACGCGCCGGCTACTTACTCCCCGGCGGCCGACGCTGCTCACTTCCTTGCCCGTCGCGCCGTGTCGCTAGATAAGCCACTATCCGCGTACCAGCATTACCTGGTCTTGCAGGCGCTGGATCCCGCCCTATTGGCCCAGGTCGACACCCAATGGATCGCAAAGTTTTTGGCCCTGCCATCGCTATCACAAGACAGGATCGAAGCGCGGCATAACAAGGTGGACGCGTTCTTCGACAAGCGCGGCGGGCGTCCTGCACGGGTTTAAGCTTAACGTCGCGTCATGGCTGCCCACCCAGCCGATCCGCCAGAAAGTCAATAAGGACGCGAATTCTATACGGTATCTGCCGATTGCTTGGCAACACGATGTATACACCCAACTCCAACCCGGGGTAAGCGGCAAGGACGGGGGTGACCGCTCCACTGGCGATGCTTTCCGCTACGATGAAATCGGGCTGGTAGGTAATTCCCATACCTTGGGCCGCCGCGCGGTTCAACACATCGCCGTTATTTGAGTGCAGGCGCGCGCGGACCGCAAAGTCAGCAAGCGTGCCGTCCACCAGAAACTGCCAGGTGTCGATGTTGTCGCGCGCGGTATAGCTAAGACAGTCATGACGGATCAGCTCCGCAGGGTGACGCGGCTCGCCATGGCGCGCCAAGTATTCTGGCGACGCCGCTGCCAGCATACGCACCGTTCCGATTCGTCGAACGATGTCGCTGTCGGCCAGGCGCAGCGTAATGCGAATTGCAAGGTCCACGCCCTCTTCGATCAAGTCGACCTGCCGGTCACTGTAATTCATTTCGACTTGCACTTCGGGATGCTGTTCCGCGAATTCCAGAAGCAGCGGTGCCAGGCGTCTTATTCCGTAGCTAAGTGGCAGACTCATGCGCACCGATCCGCGCAGGGACTGATGTTCTTGCGCCAGCTCGGTTTCCGCCACTTCGACCAAATCAAGGATTTCCCGGCATTTTTCCAGGTAGGCGCTACCGGCCGATGTTAGCGTCAGGCGTCGGGTACTGCGCGTCATCAGCTTGGTCCCGACCGCATTCTCCAACTGCGCAATCTGCCGCGTAACGACTGACCGGGCAATCCCCTGTTGGCGCGCTGCGGCGGAAAAACTGCCGAGCTCGGCCACGCGGACGAAGGTGGACATCGACCTGAACTTACCCATTGTTGTCCTTTCAAGAACAAATATGTCCTGATTGTGACCTATTTAGGATCAACCATCAACGCTAAAGTAGCCTATTGGAGGAATTAACGAGTATGGCATTTGTTGTCACTGAAAGTTGTATTGCATGCAAGTACACAGACTGCGTAAGCGTCTGCCCGATGGACTGCTTCTATGAAGGCCCCAACTTTCTGGTCATCAATCCGGACGAGTGTATTGACTGCTCGATTTGCGTCGGTGAATGTCCGGTTAACGCTATCGTTGAAGAACGGGAAATTGAGCCCAGTCAGGCGCATTTTGTGCAGATCAATCGCGACCTCTCCGCAGATCCTGGATGGAAGCGGATCACGCGGACTAAAAGCCCGTTACCTGAACACGAGGTCTGGGCGACGGTAAAAAACAAGCTCCACCTGCTTAAGGAATAGACACTATGTTTACGATCGACATCTCGGGTAAAACCGCAATCGTCTCCGGCTCGACTACCGGCATTGGGCTGGCTATTGCAAAAGGACTTGCACAGGCCGGAGCGAGTGTCGTGGTTAACGGCCGCTCGCAAGCCGCCGTCGACAAAGCCATAGCCGCTGTCAAACAGCATGCGCCAGATGCACAGGTGCGCGGCGTTGCTGCCGACCTGGGTTCAGCCGCAGGTTGCGCCTCGCTCATCAACGCGGAACCCCGTTGCGACATCTTGATAAACAATCTGGGCATTTATGGCACACAACCATTTTTCGACATTGACGATGCGGAGTGGACGCGCTACTTCGAGGTGAACGTCATGTCCGGCGTGCGGTTGGCACGTGCCTATATGCCCGGCATGCTCGAACAAAACTGGGGCCGAGTGGTATTCATTGGATCGGAATCGGCATTGAACATTCCAGCGGACATGATCCACTATGGCTTCAGCAAAACGGCTCTGCTTGGCATTTCCCGTGGCCTGGCAAAATTCGCTGCCGGCAGCGGTGTGACCGTCAATTCGGTGCTGCCAGGCCCCACGCTTTCCGAAGGCGCCGCGCAAATGTTGATGGCCTCGGCGCCAGAAGGCCAGACATTGGAAGAGGCGGGCGTTGCCTTCGTGAAGACCCACCGTCCAAGTTCAATTATTCAGCGCGCGGCCACGCTTGAAGAAGTTGCCAATATGGTCATCTATGTGGCGTCACCGTTATCGTCGGCAACCACCGGCGCAGCACTCCGGGTAGAAGGCGGAATAGTAAACAGCCTCTGACTTGACCGCCGCCGCACGGCCCCCTTACTTTGCGCTTTTCATCCATCCACCCTGCATTGGTTAGGCAACGTGCCACCAGCAGGGTTTTTTCGTGCCTGAATCCAACGTGCCCGCCCCAACTCATTTGTACGTGATAACCCTGCTCCGGCTTACATCGGTAAAATTCGCGGGCTATACTTTTTAAGCTTAAATTACTTTCGCAACCCGCATGGACGCTAGCTTTAGCAAGTTGACCAATGTTCCGCAAACCCTTGTCCACTATGGCTTTGCTCGGTTATACCAATATTGACGCGGATA
>CAZONP010000029.1:0-17235 GCA_964581155.1 uncultured Candidimonas sp.
CGAAGTCGCCAGGCAGTTGGCGTTTTTCCTGGGCATCGAACTCCTTCGTTTCGATATGTCGGAATACATGGAGCGGCACACCGTGTCGCGCCTGATCGGCGCGCCTCCCGGCTATGTCGGTTTCGATCAGGGCGGCTTGTTGACGGAAGCGGTCAGCAAGCAGCCGCATTGTGTTTTGCTGCTCGACGAAATCGAAAAGGCGCATCCCGACGTTTACAACATACTGCTGCAGGTCATGGACCACGGCACGTTGACCGACAACAACGGCCGCAAGTCAGACTTCCGCAACGTCATACTTGTCATGACAACCAACGCCGGGGCCGAGGCATTGAACCGCACAAGCATCGGGTTCAAGGCGCCTGAGCGTACGGGCGACGAAATGGTCGATATCAAGCGCTTGTTCACGCCGGAATTCCGCAATCGGCTCGATGCCATCATCGGGTTCACGCCCCTGTCGCGCGATATCATCATGCGTGTGGTCGACAAGTTCCTTATGCAGCTGGAAGATCAACTGCATGAAAAGCGGGTCGATGTCGTGTTCTCCGAAGACCTGCGCGAGCATCTGGCCAAGGAAGGTTTCGATCCGGCCATGGGCGCACGACCCATGCAGCGTCTTATCCAAGACACCATACGGCGTGCTTTGGCCGACGAATTGCTGTTTGGCCGGCTGGCTGATGGCGGCCAAGTGGAAGTCAAACTCGACGGCAATGGCAAGGTTGAGCTCGTCTTTTCCGACAAGCCAGCCAAGTTTGACAAATCCGGCAAGTCCGACAAGCCCGATAAATCCGGTCATTCATCTCCTTCGCATCCGGAACCCGAGCTCATCGATTGATGCCAGACAACCCGTTAGTGGCTTGCGAGCACTGCGCCTCGGTGTACCGGCGCGTGCCGCTGAATGCCGGCGCACTGGCGTCATGCAGGCGCTGCGGGTATGTGCTGTACCGCGAAAGCGCCGTCTCTCTCAACGGGTGGATCGCGCTTACGTTGGGCGCCTTGGTTATATTCGCCATTGCCAATGCCTTTCCCATTGCCCGGCTCGACATCCAGGGACATAGCGTAAACGCGTCACTGCCTGGCGCGTTATGGTTGACGTGGCAGCAGGGGCACTGGGCGCTCGCCACCATGACTGGCCTCTTTGGCTTCTGGTTGCCGCTTACGCAATTGTTTTTTTTGCTTTGGGGTTTGCTGTGCATACGGTCGGGCAGCATGCCTTGGGACTTTCGCTATGGCATGCGCCTGCTGCATTACGTGGGAAACTGGAGCATGGTCCCGGTGTTGATGCTGGGCTTCCTGGTCGCCATGGTGAAGTTTTCCAGCTTGGCCACGCTGCACCCGGGCCCCGGTATCTGGGCGTTTATCGTGCTCACGTTCATGTTGACTGGCTTGAGCCGCTTTTCGACCCACCGCCTGTGGCGATACGCAGAAGATGCCGGTCTAGTCCCGGCATCCGGTTCAGCGCTTCTGTCCGGCCAGCCAGTGGCGTCGTGTTCTTCCTGCGGTCACGTTCAAAGCGTTCCGGAGGAATCAGAGGGCTGTCCGTGCATTCGTTGCGGAGCAACGGTTCACCGGCGCAAGCCCAATACCTCGTCCCGAGTCTGGGCATTGCTGATCGCCGCCGGCATTATCTACATCCCGGCGAACGTGCTTCCCATCATGCACATACGCACCACCCTCGACAACAGTTCCCATACGATCCTGGGTGGCGTCATGGAGTTGTGGCGGCTGGGATCCTGGGACCTGGCGCTTATCGTGTTTGTTGCCAGTATTGTCGTGCCCATGACCAAACTCCTGGCGCTCAGCATCCTGATGCTTCGGCGCCGGTGGCGCGGGCCGGGCACACAGCGGCAGCGCACTCGCATGTATGAATTGGTCGAGTTCATCGGCCAATGGTCCATGCTGGACGTTTTTGTCGTCATTGTAATGACTGCGTTGGCAGACTTCCCCGGAATTTCGCAGGTAATTGCCGGTCCCGGAGCAGTCAGCTTCGGCGTGGTGGTCATACTGACCATGCTGGCGGCCATGAGCTACGACCCCCGGTTGGGGTGGGATCGCCCAAAAAAGAATACTGTCTCAAGAGAAACTTATGCCTCCCAGCAATAATAATAAAGTCAGCGAAACCGGGCCGCGAGTACGGGATCCCAGGATCAAGCCAAGAAGCGAGAGCCGCATTTCGTGGATCTGGCTGGTTCCTTTTGTGGCCGTCCTGGTGGGCGGATCGCTGCTCGTACAAAGCTGGCTGCGCATCGGTCCGACGGTTACCATTAGCTTCGAGTCTGCTGAAGGGCTGGAAGTCGGCCAGACCAAAGTCCGCTACAAGGACGTTGTCGTCGGCCTGGTGACGGGTATACGGGTATCAGCTGACAGGACTCGGGTTCTGGTCAGTGCTGAATTGAACCGCGAGGGTTCGTCTTATATCACGCAGGAAGACACGCGTTTCTGGGTCGTTCGGCCACGGCTTGCTCTTAGCGGTGTATCCGGCCTGGGAACATTGTTATCGGGCGCCTATATTGGCGTGGATGCGGCGGAATCCAAGGCCGAGGATCAAGATCCTGTATATACATTCACCGGACTTGAAAAGCCCCCCGAAATTACCAGCGGACACCCGGGCACCCGATTCAGCCTGCATTCGGCGGAGCTGGGGTCGCTTGATATCGGTTCCCCTGTGTACTATCGACGCATCCAGGTCGGGCGTGTCATCGGTTATGACCTGGAGGAAGACGGTCAGTCGGTAAAGATTCAAGTGTTCGTCGATGCGCCCAACGACAAGTTCGTGACCGCGGATGCGCGCTTCTGGAACGCCAGCGGTGTCAATTTTTCATTGAGCGCGGACGGTCTTAATGTGCAGACAGGATCATTGGTTTCGGTCGTCGCCGGGGGGATTGCCTTCGCGTCGGGCGATCCTCTCGACAGGACACCAGCAGGGGCGGACAGTGTGTTCCGTCTTGCAGACTCCCAGGCAAGCGCCATGGCGGATCCGGACGGCCCGCCATTTGCCATTGAACTGCAGCTTCAGCAGTCGGTGCGTGGGCTGAGTGTGGGTGCGCCGGTGGAGTTCCGAGGCATGGAGCTTGGCAAAGTCGTCGACATCGACCTGGAATTCAATGTCAAGGAACGCTATTTTTACGCATTGGTCAAAGCCGAGCTATATCCGTTAAGGTTTGGCACGGCCTATGAGCGGCTAAATGCCCAGAACGGAACATCCAGCGTGCCCGGCGGTGGCCTGATGGCGCCGATGGTCAAGAGAGGCCTGCGCGCGCAGCTACGAACCGCCAATATTCTTACGGGCCAACAGTATGTGGCGCTGGACTTCTTCCCCAAGGCCGAGCCCGTGGACTTCGACCCGGAACGCATGCCTGTTGTGCTGCCTTCCGTGCCAGGCGACTTCGACCGCCTTCAGGAGCAGATATCAAGCATAGTGAGCAAGCTCGACGAGATTCCTTTCGACGGCATAGGCAAGGACTTGCGAGCCAGCCTCAGTTCCATCGCCAAGCTGGTGAATACGCTGGATACGCAAGTGGCGCCTCAAGCAGGGGCGGTGCTCAAGGCGGCGAAGAGCTCGCTGCGCCGTGTGGATGAAATGCTGGCTCAGGACTCCTCCATGAGCAACAATCTGGATCAGACGCTGCGCGAGATCAGCACGGCAGCAAAATCCTTGCGGGCTCTCGCCGATTATTTGCAGACCCACCCCACAGCGCTACTCCGGGGCGCACCACGCGACGCCCTTACGGTAAGCCCATAGGAATCGCCATGAAGATACGCGTCAGTCGCTGTTGGGTAGTATTGGCTTTAGCCGGGTTGATGGGCTGTGCTTCCTCGCCGGTCCAGTATTACAGTCTTAAACCACTTGCGGCTTCCGGCTCGACGGCCGCCGATAACTCCGCAACCCCATCTCCGACGCCCGCCCGCGCCCGGTATGCGATCAGCGTGCAGCATGTAAGCCTGCCGGAGCAAGTGGATCGTCCACAAATCGTCGTGAGCGATCCGGATAGCGCTCAGGTAATCCCGCTCAACAGTGCGCTTTGGGCGTCGCCCTTGTCCGATCAGATTCGCCGCTCGCTGGCGGAAGACCTGTCGCGCCGGTTGGGCGTGCTGGACATTCCATCGGGTAGCGCGCCCGACGGCCTCGGTATATGGAAAGTCATCGTGCGCATACAGCGCTTCGAATCCATTTACGGGCGGCAAGCGGGCCTGGACGCCACTTGGGAACTCGTGCCTTCCAACCTGCCAGGCACCAAACCAGTCATTTGCCGAGCAGAAACACATGTCACCGTGGAGTCCGGCATGTCTGCCATGGTGAAAGGCCACCGTGAAGCATTGCGCCGTCTGGCGTCGGTTATCGCCAGCCAATTGCCGGCAGGCGGCAAGCCGGCGCCGGCGGCGAATGTAGTGCTAAAAGGTTGTACCGGCTGACGGCATTCAAGGTAAAGGGTTAACCTTTATATAAAAATAGGTGTAACCATTTTATTATTCCAGTCTCATTTGGCCTGCAACTAGGCAAACCCGCCAATAGGGCGGGTGTAAGGGACTACAGGAATACAACAATGGCAACGACCACGCTAGGCGTCAAAGTGGACGAAACGCTACGCGAGCGGCTTCGGGTCGCGGCGAGCAAACTGGGCTGCACGCCTCACTGGTTGCACAAGCAAGCCGTCATGGCGTATGTCGACGCTATTGAACGCGGGCAACTACCCGCCGAAATCACACATTTCAACACGCAGGATAGCGGGGCGCCCGTCGACGGCGCCACCGATGCCGAGCTGTCCTTGCCTTTTTACGAGTTTGCTCAGGATGTGCAGCCGCAATCGGTATTGCGCGCGGCTATCACTTCCTCATACCGACGCCCCGAAACAGAGTGTTTGCCGGCATTGATCGAGCAGGCAAGCGTCCATCGCAAACAGGATGTCGATGCCATGGCTCGCCGTCTCGTCGAAAGCTTGCGGGCCAAACGCAAGGGCGGCGGGGTGGAGGGACTGATTCAGGAATTTTCATTATCCAGTCAGGAAGGTGTTGCCCTAATGTGCCTGGCGGAAGCGCTATTGCGTATCCCGGACCGCGCAACGCGCGACGCCCTCATTCGCGACAAGATAAGTCATGGCAACTGGCGGTCGCATGTGGGCGAATCGCCATCGCTTTTCGTCAATGCGGCCACTTGGGGGCTGATGCTGACCGGCAAACTGGTCAGCGTCAACAGTGAGCAGTCGCTATCCAAGGCATTGACGCGGCTGATAGGCAAGGGTGGAGAGCCCTTGATCCGTAAGGGCGTGAATATCGCCATGCGCATGATGGGCGAGCAATTCGTTGCGGGGCAGACAATCTCCGCAGCCATCGCCAATAGCCGCAAGCATGAAGACAAGGGCTTCCGGTATTCGTACGATATGTTGGGCGAGGCTGCCACCACTGCAGCAGACGCGGCAAGGTATTACGCATCGTACGAGCAAGCCATACACGCCATCGGCAAGGCATCGAAAGGGCAGGGCATCTACGAGGGCGGCGGTATTTCGATCAAGCTGTCGGCGCTGCACCCGCGATACTCGCGCGCTCAGCGTGACCGTGTCATGGCCGAGCTATTGCCGCGCATGACCGAACTTGCGAAACTGGCGCGCAGCTACGATATTGGCCTGAATATTGATGCCGAGGAAGCGGATCGACTGGAAATATCGCTCGATCTGCTGGAAGCCTTGTGCTTTGATTCCGAGCTGGCAGGATGGAATGGAATAGGATTCGTGATTCAAGCCTATCAGAAACGGGCGCCCTTTGTCATCGATTACGTTATCGATCTGGCGGCGCGCACCGGCCACCGGATAATGGTGCGTCTGGTCAAGGGCGCCTACTGGGATTCCGAAATCAAGCGCGCGCAGATCGACGGACTGGAAGGCTACCCGGTCTACACGCGCAAAATCCATACCGATGTGTCCTATCTGGCCTGCGCACGTAAGCTGCTTGCCGCGCCGCAGTCGGTCTTTCCACAGTTCGCCACACACAATGCACATACGCTGTCCGCCATCTACTACATGGCGGGCCAAAACTATTACCCCGGTCAGTATGAATTTCAGTGCCTGCACGGCATGGGCGAGCCACTGTACGAAGAAGTGACCGGCACGGTAGCCCAAGGCAAGCTGAATCGGCCATGTCGCATTTACGCGCCCGTCGGCACGCACGAAACACTGCTGGCCTATCTTGTGCGTCGTTTATTGGAGAACGGGGCCAACACCTCATTCGTGAACCAGGTCGGCGACGAGAGCGTGCCGGTCGAAACGCTGGTTGCCGATCCGGTGGAGTCGGCTAGACGCATACAGCCGCTGGGCGCACCTCACGACAAGATCGTCCTGCCGCGCCAGCTGTATATGCAGGCGGATGGACGCCTGAATTCGGCTGGGGTGGACCTAAGCAATGAACATCGCCTGGGCTCCTTGTCGGCCGCGTTACTTAATTCCGCCCGAAATGCCTGGTGCGCGCATCCCATGATCGGCGACGAGGTTTTTGTATGGGATGAACACCGTCAGCGGCAGGTATTGAACCCGGCCGACAATCGTGACATCGTCGGCCATATGGTCGAGTCGAGTCAAGAAGATATCGACCACGCCTTGCTGGCCGCTTCCCATGCCGCGCCTATTTGGCAGGCCACGCCGGTGGCCGAGCGGGCGCTATGCCTGGTGCGCGCCGCGCAATTGCTCGAAGACGAGATGCAGCCCTTGCTTGGACTCATCGTGCGCGAAGCCGGGAAATCGGTTTCCAACGCCATTGCCGAGGTGCGTGAAGCCGTCGATTTCCTGCGCTACTACGCCGCGCAGATTGAAACCACGTTCTCCAACGATACGCATCGCCCGTTGGGACCGGTCCTTTGCATCAGTCCCTGGAACTTCCCTTTGGCAATCTTCACCGGCCAGGTCGCCGCCGCGCTCGCCGCCGGTAATCCCGTGCTGGCCAAACCCGCTGAACAAACCAGCTTGATCGCGGCCCAGGCCGTCGCCATCTTGCGGCGTGCAGGCGTGCCGGCCGGCGCGGTGCAATTACTGCCGGGACAGGGTGAAACCGTTGGGGCCGCCCTGGTGGCCAGCCCCGTCGTGCGGGGGGTCATGTTCACCGGATCCACCGATGTGGCGCGACTGATTGCTCGCACCCTGGCCGAACGCATGGATGAGTCCGGGCACCCAATACCGCTGATTGCGGAAACCGGCGGTCAAAACGCCCTGATCGTGGACTCGTCGGCCCTTGCTGAGCAGGTGGTGTTCGACGTATTGACCTCGGCATTCGATTCAGCCGGACAGCGTTGCTCCGCTTTGCGGCTGTTATGCGTGCAGGAGGACTGCGCCGATTACGTCTTGACCATGTTGTGCGGCGCCATGAAAGAGCTGAGCGTGGGCAATACCAACGTTTTGTCCGCCGATGTCGGACCGGTTATCGACGCCGAGGCGCAGGCCGTTATCCAGGCGCATATACAAGGGATGAGGAAGGCCGGCCATAAGGTAGACCAACTGGCGCTCGATGACCGCTGTCGCTTCGGCCATTTCGTTGCGCCGACCATCATCCAGATCGATACCGTCGCCGCGCTGAAAAAGGAAGTGTTCGGACCCGTGCTCCACGTCGTCCGGTATCAGCGGGATCAGATCGATCAGCTGATCGACGCCATTAACGCTACGGGCTATGGGCTGACGTTTGGAGTGCACACGCGCCTGGATGAAACCGTCAAGCACGTGTCGGATCGTATCCACGCCGGCAATATATACGTTAATCGCAATATTGTCGGGGCGGTTGTCGGCGTGCAGCCCTTCGGCGGGGAAGGCTTGTCGGGCACAGGGCCGAAGGCCGGTGGACCCTTGTATCTGCTGCGCCTTCTTTCCAGGCGGCCGGACGGGCTGCCGGAATGGTGCCGCATGGAAGACGCCGGCGGCGCATCCATGGCTCTTCCTGGTCCCACGGGTGAAACCAATGTGTATCACGTCAGGCCACGAGGCACGGTATTGTGCATCGCGGCCACCGAAGCGGGCGCGCGCGCGCAGTTCGACGCCTGCGCGGCGACTGGCAATCAGATGGCCATTCTGGATACCCAGGCGGGGCGCGACTTCTACACCGGCGCTGATGCCGCACAACAAAAAACCATGCGCTTGTGGCAAGACGCAAGCATCGATCAGGACGATTACCAGGCAGTCTTGTTCGAGGGGGACAGCGACACCTTGCTTGCGTTGAATCAACGGGTCGCGCAGCGTCAAGGGCCCATCTTGTCGGTTCAGGGCCTGGGCAGCGACGAATTGGCGGCGGGCGACAGCTATCGGCTGGAGCGTCTGCTGCGGGAAGTATCGGTTAGCGTCAACACCGCTGCGGCGGGGGGAAACGCAAGCTTGATGATGATAGGCTAGCCGAAAGACTGGCCGTGTAAGCGAAGTTCTGTAAGGGTTACAGCCAATTAAAAACGGGTTGTACTTTTGGTTTAATTCAGGTGCTACTCGTACCCGCGTTATGCCACACATCCACTATATCGGAGATCAACATGCAGTCCACCAAAGGATTCAAACTTCTTGCCGCCAGCGCCGCTGTGATGGCGGGCTTTGCTTTCGGCTCGGTCCAGGCCGCCGACACGGTCGTCAAGCTTGGCTTTGCCGCGCCTTTGACCGGTCCTCAGTCGCATTACGGCGAAGACATGAAAAACGGCCTGACACTGGCCCTGGAAGAAGCCAACAAGCAAAACATTCAGCTTGATGGCAAGACGGCCAAATTCCAGCTCGTATCGCGTGACGATCAGGCCGACCCACGTACGGCGGTTCAGGTCGCGCAGCAAATTGCCGACGAAGGCGTGCAAGGCATGCTGGGCCATTTCAATTCGGGTACGACCATCCCCGCATCCAGCGTATATAACGATGCCGGTCTGCCCCAGATCGCCATGGCAACGTCGCCCGAATACACGGACCAGGGTTACAAGACCACATTCCGCATGATGACCAGCGACACCCAGCAGGGCGCCGCAGCCGGCCAGTTCATCGTCAATGACCTGGGCGCGAAAACCGTTGCCCTGATAGACGACCGCACCGCCTATGGCCAAGGTCTGGCCGATCAGGTCGCCAAAGCCGTCGAGGCCGCCGGCGGCAAGGTCATCATGCGGGAATACACGACCGACAAGGCCAATGACTTCACGTCTATCCTCACCAACATCAAGGGCAAGGAACCCGCCGCCATATTCTTTGGCGGACTGGACGCGCAGTCCGGCCCGATGCGTCGCCAAATGGCAACCCTGGGTATCAAGGCACCTTTGGTTTCGGGCGAGATGACGCGTAGCGATACCTTCCTGAAGCTGGCTGGCGACGCCGCCAATGGCACGTACGCCTCGTTGGCCGGTGTGCCATTGACGCAAATGGCTGCCGGCACGAAGTTCCAGGAAGACTACAAAGCCCGCTTCAAGGTGGATCCCGGCGTCTATGCTCCGTATGCCTACGACGGCGCGTGGAATATGATCACCGCCATGAAGGAAGCGGGCTCGGCCAAGCCGGCATCGTATCTGCCCAAGCTTGCCGCGCTGCAACGCGCGGGCGCGACCAGCGAACACATTGCCTATGACGCCAAAGGCGACCTGAAGGAAATTTCGGTCACCATTTACGAAGTGAAGAACGGCAAGTGGGAAATGGTCAAGACCATGGTTAGCCAGGCCAACTAAGCCTTCGTTGTTGTTCACGGGGCCGGCTTTGCCGGCCCCCCATCATGAGTCGTGACGCATGGAAATCCTATTACAACAACTGATCAACGGCGTCACTGTGGGCAGCGTGTACGCCCTGGTCGCCCTTGGCTACACCATGGTTTACGGAATCATTGGTCTGATCAATTTCGCTCATGGCGATGTCGTCATGATCGGCGCCATGGTGGCAACCACCATGGTGGTCACGCTCATCGGCGGCGACCCGGGCAGCACATCCGCGTGGTTCGCCATTACGGGCGCCTTGCTGGTGTCCATACCCGTGTGCATGGCACTGGGCTGGCTGGCTGAACGCTATGCGTATCGCCCGCTGCGGCGCGCCCCGCGCCTGGCCGCGCTAATCACCGCCATTGGCGTATCCATCATCATCCAGAACGTTGCCATGATGGTCTGGGGTCGAAACTATCAAAGCTTTCCCCACGTCATTGAACCGGTCATCTATCAGTTCGGCGGGGCGCGCATCAGTCTGCTGCAAGTGCTTATCATCGTTATCGCCACGGCCATCATGGCGGGGCTGCTGTTGGTGGTGCACCGCACCCGCCTGGGTACCGCCATGCGCGCCACGGCGCAGAATCGCGAAGTCGCGGGGCTCATGGGCGTGAATATCAACACGGTTATCTCAGCCGCCTTTCTGATCGGTTCGGCGCTGGCCGCCGTGGCCGGTGTCATGGTCACCACATACTACGGGGTGGCGCAATACACCATGGGTTTCATGTTGGGACTTAAGGCGTTTACCGCCGCCGTGCTGGGTGGCATTGGCAATCTCGGCGGCGCCATGCTGGGTGGCTTGCTGCTGGGCATCATCGAATCCCTGGGTGCCGGTTATATCGGCGACCTTACCAACGGCGTGTTCGGCAGCAACTACCAAGACGTCTTCTCGTTCATCGTGCTCATCCTGGTTCTGGTTTTCCGGCCGTCAGGCCTGCTGGGCGAACGAGTGGGAGACCGGGCATGAACGACTTATCCATTTCGCGAAAGACGGTGTCGCTCAAAGTCTGGCTCGGCATTGCCTTGTTCGGCCTGGTATTGGCCATCTTGCCTTTTGTAATCGGGATGGCCGGGCAAAGCTGGGTACGCACCCTGAACTTCGCCTTGCTATACGTCATGCTGGCGCTCGGGCTGAATATTGTGGTCGGTTTCGCCGGTTTGCTTGACCTTGGCTATATTGCGTTCTATGCGGTCGGCGCGTATGTATGGGCCTTGTTGGCCTCGCCGCATTTTGGCTTGCATTTGCCGTTCTGGGTCGTGTTGCCTGCGGGCGTCGTGCTGGCGGCCTTTTTTGGCGCCATGCTGGGCGCGCCAACGCTCAAGCTGCGTGGCGATTATCTAGCCATTGTCACCTTGGGTTTTGGCGAAATCGTGCGCATTTTCCTGAACAATCTTGATGCGCCTGTGAATATCACCAACGGTCCGCAGGGTATAAACCGTGTAGATACATTCTCTATCGGAGAATTCGCGTTTGGTCGTTCCCAGGAAATGTTTGGCTTCAGGGTTACGGGTCCCGAGAAATACTATTATCTATTGCTGCTTCTTACCATCGTCATTGTGGTCATGTGCGTGCGGTTGCAGAACTCGCGCATAGGCCGTGCCTGGGAGGCCGTCCGCGAAGACGAAGTGGCCGCCAAGGCAATGGGCATCAATACGCGCAACATCAAGCTGCTGGCCTTTTCCATGGGTGCCAGCTTCGGTGGCGTGGCGGGGGCCATGTTTGCTTCCATGCAGGGTTTTGTCAGCCCGGAAAGCTTCAGCCTGACTGAATCCATCATGGTCTTGTGCATGGTTGTGCTCGGCGGCATGGGGCACATTCCCGGTGTCATATTGGGCGCCATACTGCTGTCGGTGTTTCCCGAGTTCCTGCGTGCCATCGTTGTGCCGTTCCAGGAAACGGTCTTCGGCGAAGTGCTGCTGGATCCCGAAGGCATACGCATGTTGTTGTTCGGCTTCGCCCTGGTGCTGGTCATGATTTTCCGTCCCGCCGGCCTTTGGCCATCGGCCGTGCGCCGCCGCGAACTGACGGGCAACAAACAGGGGAGCGCGTAATGAAAGCAGCCGCTGTGAATACCGACGCGCGATCCATGCCCGATCTGCTGCTGGTCGCCAACAAGCTGAGCAAACGGTTTGGCGGCCTGCAAGCCTTGTCGGACGTCAGTTTTTCCATTTGCAAGGGCGATATCTATGGCTTGATCGGGCCCAATGGCGCAGGCAAGACCACCTTGTTCAATGTGCTCACCAGCCTTTACGTGCCTGATTCGGGCACATGCAACTTCATGGGGCACCAGCTTACCCGCCTGAAACCGCACGAAATCGCCATCGCCGGTTTGGCGCGCACCTTCCAGAACATTCGATTGTTCGGTAGCCTGAGCGCCATCGAGAACGTGATGATCGGGTGCCATATCCGTACCCGCGCAGGCGTTTGGGGCGCCATTTCGCGCAACAAGCGCACGCGGGACGAGGAAACCGCAATTGAAGCACGATCGCTGGAGCTGCTGGATTACGTCGGTATTGGCCACCGCGCCAATGATGTCGCGCAGTCCTTGCCATATGGCGATCAACGCCGCCTGGAAATTGCCCGTGCCCTGGCGACTGAGCCAAAGTTGTTGGCGCTGGACGAACCGGCGGCCGGCATGAATGCATCCGAGACGCTGGTATTGCGTCGTCTGATTGAAAAAATACGCAATGATGGGGTGACGGTGCTGCTTATCGAGCATGATATGAAGCTGGTCATGGGCTTATGCAACCGCGTCCTGGTGCTCGAATATGGCAAGGTGCTTGCCGAAGGCAAGCCGGCCGACGTACAGCGCAACCCCAAGGTAATCGAAGCCTATCTCGGCGCCGGCGCCGCGACCCATGGCCCGGTTACGGTGCCGACCAACAATCCGCAAGCGGTTGACGCCGGCGTGGGCGCTGCCGCATCGTCACTGCCGGACGATACCAAGGACGCCACATGAGCCAATCCGACAATCTCCTGGAAATTCGCAAACTGGACGTGGCCTACGGCGGTATCCGCGCCGTCAGGGGCATAGACCTGGTGGTCGGGCATGGCGAACTCGTCAGCCTGATCGGCGCCAATGGCGCCGGAAAAAGCACCACATTGCGTGCGATCTGCGGTTTGGCCCCGGTCGCCTCGGGCGAGATCCTGTACGACGGCAAGTCCATCGTCGGTACGCCGTCTTATATGCTGGTGCGCAGCGGCCTGGTCATGGTGCCCGAAGGGCGCGGCATCTTCGGCCAACTCACCATAGAGGAAAACCTGGCGATGGGCGGCTATAGCCGCAACGACGCAGCCGGCGTCAAGCATGACACATCACATGTCTTTGAATTGTTTCCCCGTTTGGCTGAACGCCGGCATCAATCGGCCGGCACCTTGTCGGGTGGTGAACAGCAAATGCTGGCCATGGGACGCGCCATGATTTCCCGCCCACGCCTGCTATTGCTGGACGAGCCTTCGATGGGGCTTGCGCCGCTTATGGTGGAGAAAATCTTCGACGTCGTTCGCACGGTCGCCGCTGAAGGCGTGACCATCCTGCTCATCGAGCAAAACGCCAAGCTCGCGCTTGAAACCAGCAATCGCGGCTATGTCATGGAATCGGGTCAAATTATTCTGCAGGGACCGTCGGCCCAATTGCTGGACGACCCCAAGGTGCGCGCGGCCTATCTCGGCGAAGAAGAGGCCGCGTAAACCGAAGCGTGTCGGGTGTCCACCGAAGGCGGGGCGCTTACGCGCGGCCAGTGCTGCCGAAGCCGCCGGCGCCCCGGTCGCTGTCTTCGAACTCGTTTACGATGTCGAATTCCACTTGCTGGACCGGCACAATGACCAATTGCGCGAGGCGCTCCATCGGTTCGAGCACGAACGCTTCGGCACTGCGGTTCCAGGCGGATACCATCAAGGGTCCCTGGTAGTCGGAGTCGATCAGGCCGACCAGGTTGCCCAGCACAATTCCATGCTTGTGACCGAGCCCCGAGCGGGGAAGAATCATGGCGGCAAAAGCCGGGTCCGCAATGTGAATCGAGAGCCCGGTGGGGACGAGTTCAGTGCAACCCGGCGCGAGCGTCAACGGCTCGGTGATGCATGCCCGAAGGTCCAGGCCGGCCGAGCCGGCGGTTGCGTACGCCGGAAGGTAGTCGTTCATGCGGGGATCCAGCACTTTCAGGGCGATTTTTCTCATGATTCAATAGGTTAGCGTGCCGCCGGAAGCCGATTGGCGATGGCGTGAATAAGTTGGCGGGCGGCATCCAGTTTTGACAGCATGGGAAGGGCGGTGTGCCCGTGGCTGTCGAATAATACCAATTCGGTGGCGTCTGCGTTCATGGCGTGTTGCGCCATGTTGCCCACCAGCATGGGCACGCCCTTGCGCTTGCGCTTGGCCTCGGCGAACTCGATCAGGTTTTCCGTTTCCGCCGCGAAGCCTACGCACCAGGGGCCCTTGGGCAACTTGGCGACCTCTGCCAGAATGTCGGGATTCGGCGCAAACTCCAGCAAGGGAGCGTTGCCGTCGGCGGTCTTCTTGATCTTGTTGCCGCTTTGATTTGTTACGTGCCAATCGGCAACGGCGGCGACCGCAACGAAGACGTCTGCCCAGGAGGTTTCGGCCATGACTGCATTGCGCATTTCCACCGCGCTTTCCACATCGACACGGGATACGCCGTAAGGCGTTGAAAGCGCGGTGGGTCCCGATACCAGATGGACCTCGGCGCCGGCTTCGCGAGCGGCCCGCGCAACCGCATAGCCCATTTTTCCCGATGATCGGTTCGTGATCACACGCACCGGATCTATGGCTTCTGAAGTGGGACCAGCCGTTATCAGGACACGCCTACCGGACAAGACCTTTGGCTGGAAGAACGAAATAAGCTCTGACAGCAGCTCATCGGGCTCGAGCATGCGCCCGCTACCCACTTCACCACACGCCTGATCGCCTTGCCCAGGGCCAAGGATGACTGCGCCATCGTCCTGAAGTTGCGCTACATTGCGCTGGGTCGCCGGGTGCAGCCACATCTCGCGGTTCATGGCCGGTGCCACGAGCAGTGGGCAGTCGCCTTTGGCGACGCATAAAGTGGACAATAAGTCGTCTGCCAACCCATGGGCCAGGCGGGCCATGAAATCCGTGCTGGCGGGTGCAATGACGATGGCGTCGGCGCCCCGGGTGAGATTGATGTGCGCCATGTTGTTCGGTACGCGGTTGTCCCAGGCGCTTAAATACACGGGCCGGCCGGACAAGGCCTGCATGGTCACAGGCGTGATGAATTGGGTGGCCGCTTCGGTCATGACCACGTCGATGACTGCGCCTTGGTCCTGGGCGCGTCTTACGAACTCGGCGACTTTGTAGCATGCTATGCCGCCGGTCAGGCCCAGTACAATCCGTTTGTTTGCAAGTTCAGGCATGAAGACGTCCTCCGTCTGGAGTAAAGGGTATCAGGCTGATTTCCGGGCCTTCCGTCTGCTTTTTCGCCAGCGCAACACTTCGTCGAGCACCAAAAGGGCGGCGCCCACGCTAATGGCAATATCCGCCACGTTGAAGGCAGGGAAGTGCCAAGTGTTCCAGTAAAAAAGCAGAAAGTCGATGACATGGCCGTGCTGTATGCGGTCAATGACATTGCCAACGGCGCCGCCCAGTATGCACATGAGCGATGTGCAAAACAGCGTTTGTGTTGGACTGCGGCGCAACAGGTTGATGATCAATGCCGTCGCGCCAAGCCCAATGGCCGTGAACAGCCAGCGCTGCCATCCTTGGCCATCAGCCAGGAAACTGAAGGCGGCACCGGTGTTGTACAACAGCGTGAAGTCGAAAAAGGGCAGCATTGGCCAGCGTTCGCCATAAACCAAATGACTGTCGAAGTACATCTTGGTGATCTGGTCGGCGACGATGATCAGCAGGGCGCCCAACAGCCATGTACGCATGCGCCATGGCGTGCGCGGCAGTGCGCCCGCGTTGCGTGGCGTATCACGCATGCTGGCGCGGCTCGCCTTGCCCATACAAGTTGTCGACACAGCGGCCGCATATTTGCGGATGCTGCGGGTCGATGCCCACGTCTTCGCGGTGGTGCCAGCAACGGTCGCACTTTTTATGTACAGACGGCGTGACCTGAATGTCAAGTTCCTTGTCGGTCGTGTGCAGACTGGCGCGCGAAACAATGAAGACGAAGCGCAGGTCGTCACCGAGGCTGGCAAGCAGCGTGTGATCGACACCGCTTGCATATACATCCAATTCTGCGGCAAGAGACGAACCAATATTGCCCGCTGTGCGAACCTCTTCGATGTTGCGCATGGCCTGCGCGCGGATCTGGCGCAGCCTGTCCCATTTGTCCCGCAATAATTGCGCGTCGACCTGGTCGGGCAAAGCGTGGAACAGCTCGGTGAAGATGCTGGCGGTTTCCTGGCCCTGATGCAAGTCTTTCCAGGCTTCCTCCGCCGTGAACGACACCACGGGCGCCAGCAGCTTGAGCAATGCATGCGTAATGTGATGCACCGCCGTTTGGGCCGACCGGCGCGCAACGCTGGTTTTGCCGGCCGTATAGAGCCGGTCTTTCAGGATATCCAGGTAGAACGCACCCAGGTCCTCCGAGCAGAAAATTTGCAGGCGCGACACGGCCGGTTGAAATTCATAACGCTTGTAGCTTGCCAGGACTTCGGCTTGCATGGCGGATGTCATGGCAAGCGCATAGCGGTCGATTTCGTACATGTGTTCGAACGCGACGGCATCGGTGGCGACATTGAAGTCCTGCATATTGCCGAGCAGGAACTTCAAGGTGTTGCGAATGCGGCGGTAGCCTTCAACGACGCGTTTCAGGATCTCGTCGGAGATGGAGAGTTCGCCGGAATAATCCGTTGACGCTGTCCAGAGACGCAGGATCTCCGCACCCAGTGAATCCGAGACTTTTTGCGGCGCAATGACATTGCCCACCGACTTGCTCATTTTTCGGCCTTGGCCGTCCACAACGAAGCCGTGAGTCAATAGCGCTTTATATGGCGGGCGCCCGTAAAGCATGCAACCCGTGAGCAGCGACGAATGGAACCACCCGCGATGCTGGTCAGAGCCTTCCAGGTAAAGGTCGGCCGGCCATGTCAGATCGTCGGCATGGGAACCCTTGACGCTATGATCCTGGCCCCCCAGCACGGTGGCGTGGGTTGTGCCCGAGTCGAACCAGACGTCCAGCGTATCGCGGTTCTTCTCGTAGAAAGCAGCTTCATCACCCAGGAGTTCGGCGGGATCCAGCGACTGCCAGGCTTCGATGCCATTTTGCTCGACGCGCAAGGCGACCTGCTCGATGAGTTCCACCGTTCGCGGGTGCAGTTCGCCCGTTTCCTTATGGACGAAAAAGGCCATGGGTACGCCCCACTGGCGTTGCCGCGACAATGTCCAGTCGGGACGATTCGCAATCATGGCGTGCAAACGCGCACGCCCCCAGGCCGGGTAGAAGTCCGTGGCGTCTATACCTTCCAGCGCCACCTCGCGCAGGGTCTTGCCGGTGCTTGGCTGACGATCCATGCCCGCGAACCATTGGCTGGTTGCGCGGTAGATGATTGGCGTCTTGTGGCGCCAGCAGTGCATGTAGCT
>CAZONP010000030.1:0-14109 GCA_964581155.1 uncultured Candidimonas sp.
GATGAGTGAGGCCGGCACGAAGAACGGCGAGATGCGGCGTGCGCCACGTTCCAGGAACTCGACTTGCTGCTCTTCAATGCGGGGCAAGCCGCCAATGCCTGAACCGATTATCGTGCCGCAGCGCTCCGCATTGGCCTCGGTGACTTCAAGGCCGGCATCGCGCCAAGCCTGGACTCCTGCAGCCACGCCGTAATGGATGAACGTATCCATTTGCTTGGCTTCCTTGGAGCTCATGTAATGTGTGAGGTCGAAGCCGCTGACCTCACCCGCAATCTGGGCGTTGAACGTTGATGGATCAAAGCGTGTAATACGTCCGATTCCTGACCGTCCATTAACGATATTGTCCCATGCGCTGTCAATATCGCTGCCAACCGGCGACACAATACCAAGACCGGTAATGACGACACGTCGTTTCACGGATGACTCCTAAAATTAAAAAAGCGGCTTAAAGTGAACAGGCGCGCCATATCGCCAAACCGGTACTGGATTTGGACGACACGGCGGGACTGTCCCCTAGAAACCGCTTCAAGGTGGAGTATCGGACATCCGACCCCACTCCTGGAATGTTGAAATTACTGCTTGCTGTGCGACGAGATGTAATCAACAGCTTGCTGGACCGTCGTGATTTTTTCGGCTTCTTCGTCCGGAATTTCGGTTTCGAATTCGTCTTCCAGTGCCATCACGAGCTCGACCATATCGAGCGAATCGGCACCGAGGTCGTCAAGGAAGGAAGATTCGTTCTTGATCTCGGCTTCGTTGACGCCAAGTTGTTCAGCGACGATCTTCTTGACGCGCTGTTCGATGCTTTCCATGCAGATCTCCAAATGGGGAAAATTCCCGCGAATTATAGCCAAACGAAAAGTTATTGTGCTGGCTACGATAAAAAAGGTAGAACAGATTTTACCCTAGGAAGGTACCTCTGTTCCGTATATTACATGTACATTCCGCCGTTGACATGAAGCGTCGTGCCGGTAATGTAGCCGGCCTTCGGGTCAGCCAGAAAGCCGACCGCACTGGCAACATCGGCTGCGGCACCGAGACGGCCCAACGGAATCTGCTGCAGAATGGCGGCAGTTTGCGATTCGTCCAGGGCGCGGGTCATGTCTGTCTCGATAAAGCCCGGCGCCACACAATTGACCGTTATATTGCGGCTGCCCAGCTCGCGGGCCAGGGCCCGCGACATTCCTGCCACACCGGCTTTCGCGGCTGCGTAGTTGGCCTGACCGGGATTTCCGCTGGAACCAATAACCGATGTGATGTTAATGATACGGCCCCAGCGCGCTTTCATCATGCCGCGCATGACGGCGCGCGACAGGCGGAACACAGCCGATAAATTTGTGTTGATGACCGCCTGCCAGTCGTCGTCTTTCATGCGCATGGCAAGATTGTCGCGTGTAATGCCGGCGCTATTGACCAATATTTGCGGCCCGCCTTCCTTGCCCAATTGCGCGACCAGGTCCTCGCATGCGGCAGCGTCATCCACGTTCAGCACCACGCCATGGCCGCCGCTTGATGCCAGCATTTGCGTGATGGAATCGGCACCCGCCGACGTGGTCGCCGTGCCGACGACGGTCGCGCCCCGCGACGCAAGCTCGAGCGCAATGGCCTTGCCGATGCCCCGCGTCGCGCCTGTGACAAGGGCAAGCTTGCCTTCAAGTGATGAATCTTGCATCGCGTTTATCCCTGTAAAGTTTCAAGAGCAGCCTGCATCGATGCAGGGTCCGTGATCGCCAGGCCGACCAGGTCGCGGTCAATGCGCTTGGTCAGGCCGTTGAGCACCTTCCCCGGCCCGCATTCGACGATATGGGTTATGCCTTGCGCCTTCATGGCGTGTATCGTTTCCACCCAGCGCACCGCATGCCATGCCTGACGAACGAGAGCGTCCTTGATCGCACCCGGATCGGCGGGACTGTCGACATCAACGTTGTTGATGAGGCTGATCTGAGGGGTCGCCATCTGAATATTGGCCAATGCCTGCTCAAGCACCCGCGCTGCCGGTTCCAGCAAACTGGAGTGAAACGGCGCCGAAACCGCCAGCATGAGGGCGCGTTTGGCTCCCTGTTCGCGAGCCAGCTCACAAGCGCGTTCGACCGCAGCTTTATGACCGGCAATAACGACTTGCGCGGGGGCATTGAAATTCACGGCTTCGACTACCTGACCCTGGCTGGCCTGGGCGCATGCCGCCTTGACAACGTCGTCGTCCAGGCCCAGCACGGCGGCCATGCCGCCGGTACCCACCGGCACGGCCGCCTGCATGGCGTCCGCCCGAATACGAACGATGCGCACTGCGTCGGCGAGCGACAAGGCGCCCGCCGCGGTCAGGGCGGAATATTCACCGAGGCTGTGGCCGGCGACAACGACCGGCGGCTGCCCACCCGCCGCCAACCAGGCGCGGTACATTGCCACGGCGGACGCCAGCATGACGGGTTGCGTATTCGTGGTCAGGTTCAATGTGTCGGCCGGACCAGCGGCAATCAGCGCTGACAGATCCTGGCCGAGCGCCTGCGATGCTTCGCCCAGTGTATCGGCCACGGCCGCATTGCCGGCCCAGGCATCGAGCATGCCGACCGACTGGGAACCTTGACCTGGAAATACAAATGCTATTTTCATGTGTTGCGCCTTACATCTTCACCAAGACAGAACCCCAGGTGAAGCCACCACCCACACCCTGCATCAAGACCAGATCTCCGCCCTTGATGCGACCATCGCGGCGCGCCACATCGAACGCCAACGGAACGCTGGCGGCCGATGTATTGGCATGCGTGTCCAGCGTGATAACGACTTTCTCTTCCGGCAAGCCAAGTTTGCGAGCAAGAAAGTTGATGATGCGCACATTGGCTTGATGCGGCACCATCCAGTCTATTTCTTCCAGGGATACCCCGGCCTGCTCGCAGACTTCGTGCGCGGATTTCGCCAACGATGTGACAGCGAGCTTGAACACGGCCTGACCATCCATGCGAAGAAATGGATCGCCCGTAACCTTGCCGTACGACACGTTGCCTGCGGCGGCGAGTATCTTCATTTGGCTGCCATCGGCGCCGAGCTGGGAAGCAATGATGCCGGGCTCGTCTGCCGCCTGCACCACAACGGCACCCGCCCCGTCGCCGAACAAGACACAAGTGCCCCGATCATTCCAGTCTAGAATGCTCGAGAAAACTTCCGCACCGATCACCAGTGCCGTACGGGCACGGCCCGCGCGCACGAACGCATCGGCTGTGGCAAGAGCGTACACAAAGCCACTGCATACGGCCTGGACATCGAAAGCCGCACCACCCTTGGCGCCCAGGTTGGCCTGCACCAAGCATGCGGTGCTTGGAAAGATAAAGTCGGGCGTGGAAGTGGCAACGATGATCAAGTCCAGTTGATCCGCCGTGACGCCGGCATCTTGGAGCGCGAGCCGCGCCGCGTTCGTCGCCAACTGGCTGGTCGTCATTCCGGGATCGGCGATGTGGCGCTGGCGTATGCCGGTGCGATCAGCGATCCAGCTGTCCGACGTTTCGATTTGCCGCGTCGCAAGGTCGGCGGCCAAGTCATCGTTGGACACGACCCGAGGCGGCAAATAGCCGCCGGATCCAATAATTTTGGCGTAAAGCATAGCGTAGCTTCCAGACACCTGTGCTATGGCGCAGGATCAGATAAGACGTTGGAGATCTTCGCCGATTGCGCCGCTGCGGCTTGCAAACTTTGGCGAAGGCTGTCAATGGCGCTTGTTGTACCATCAAGCAGGCCATTATGCACGGCCTCGCGCGCCCTTTGGAGCGCGCATCCGAAGGCATAGGCATCGGCCGAACCGTGACTTTTTATGACGATGCCGCGCAGTCCAAGCAAGGCCGCGCCGTTATACCGGCGATTATCGACCCGATCCCGAAGCCGGGTCAGAACGGGTTTGGCCAGCATACCCGCGGCCATGGACAAGCCATCGCGCGTAAACTCGGCGCGCAACATTGTTGCGACCATCTTGGCCAAGCCTTCCATGGACTTCAACACGACATTGCCTACAAAACCGTCGCAAACAATGACGTCCACCGTGCCTTTGCAGATGTCGTCGCCTTCGACGTTGCCGTAGAAGTTCAGACCACTGTTACGCAGGAGTTCGGCCGCCTGTTTGACAATTTCATTGCCCTTGATGACCTCTTCGCCAATATTCAGCAGCCCGATTGTCGGGCGCTTGTGATGATCGACGGCCGACGCGAGCGCCGATCCCATGATGGCGAACTGAAGCAGGTTCTCGGCCGAACAGTCGACATTTGCGCCCAGATCGAGCATTGTCGTCGCGCTACCCTTCTGATTGGGGATGGACGTGGCTATTGCCGGCCGGTCGATCCCGTCGAGCGTCTTGAGAATGTAGCGCGAAATTGCCATCCAGGCACCGGTGTTGCCTGCTGAAATACAGGCATCGGCCCGACCGTCCTTGACGGCCTGCACCGCCACGCGCATGGAAGAGTCTTTCTTGCGGCGCAGGGCGATCTCGATCGAGTCGCCCATAAGAACGACCTCGGATGCCGGAAGTATCTCGAACCATCCGCCATCGAGGCATTTTTCGAGGCGAAGGCTCGCCTCGATGCCCGCCGCGTCGCCCGCGAGCAAAAAGCGCGTATCGGGAAACTGCTTGGCGAATTGGCAAGCCGCCGGAAGGGTGACCGGCAAGCCGACGTCACCACCCATGCAGTCGATGGCGATTCGTATCTCGGATTTTGACATCAAGTGCGCAATCTTTGCCTTTATAGCCAGATTGCAGACGAGTAATTATTCGTCGTTTTTCGTCTTGAGTACTTTGCGGCCACGGTAAATGCCGTTAGGGCTGATGTGGTGACGCAGGTGCAATTCGCCCGTGGTGGGTTCGACTGCCGTGGAAGGCGCCGAAATGAAATCGTGCGAACGATGCATTCCGCGTTTCGACGGGCTCTTTTTGTTTTGCTGTACGGCCATGATGACTCCTGTAAACGGGTCGCTATTGTACGCGATGTTCCCGCAAGTTAAATTCGGTGAATTCAATTCTTCTTTAGCTGGTCCAGCACCGCAAATGGTGATGGACGCGCTTCGCCGGCTTCGGGCTCTTCTTCAAGAGACGCCGGCAACGACGGACAAACCTCGTGTTTTGGCACGTAAGGCAAGCTAAGGATCAGCTCGTCCTCAATCAACGCCATGACATCGAACCGCTGAGACCCCAGAATGCGCTCAGTTGGCTCATCCGCCTCGTCGGCGGTTGCGTCTTCCGCATCGAGATCAGCCTCGGACTTGACGACTTGCAACCGGCTTTCGGCGTCAATCGGCAGCAGGAATGGCTGCATGCAGCGCTGGCATTCAAGTGTAGGCGTAGCCTTTATGCGTACCGACAAATAGCGCTGACCGAAAGCATCCAGTTCGCCTTTCACAGTCCACGACACCTCGGTATCGGCCTGTTCGGGCAAATCGTAAATTAAACGCTCGAACTGATTGATCGAGGCCTGGCCGCGAACTTCCTGGCCTAAGCGGGTCAGGTCGTACGTGTCAACATACTGTATTTCCACGTGCACCCCCATCTCGACGGTTACTATTATTAAGAAAACATTCGATAATAACGCGTTCGGTCCATTGCAGTCAAACCAAACCCGCAAACCATGCCTATGCCACTCATCCTCGCCTCAAGTTCTCCGTATCGCCAAGAAATGCTGCAACGCCTGGGAGTGCCGTTCACGGCCATTGCCCCAAACATAGACGAAAGCCCCATCGCGAACGAATCGCCCACCGCGCTTGCCCTGCGCTTGTCCGTGGCTAAAGCTGCCGCAGTGGCACAGGCACATCCCAACGCCCTTATTATAGGTTCAGACCAGGTAGCGACCGTCGATGGTACGCCCATAGGCAAACCCGGCGATTTCGAAGGGGCACGGCGCCAGCTCAGGCAACTTGGCGGCCAGACGGTGGAATTTCACAGTGCGCTTTGCGTAACCGACGGCCGGCGCCGCGAAGTTGCCGACGTTGTTACCTTATGCCGTTTCCGGCAATTGAACGAAGACGAGATAACATCGTACCTGAGGCGTGAAAAGCCATACGATACCGCCGGCAGCGCAAAAGCCGAGGGGCTGGGTATCGCCTTGATGGACAGCATGCAGTCCGATGACCCCACCGCCATTATCGGCCTCCCGCTAATTGCGCTGTGCCGCATGCTGCGTTCGTTCGGCCTGAACCCATTGACGCATTAACATTCATTTCTGGAGCCGCGGTGAAATCTGCAGGATCATTACACTTAATTCCCGTGGGCATGGGCGAGTCCGCCCCTGCCGTCTGGCTGCCGCAGGCTGTCCACGAACTGGCAAGCCGTCTTACAACGTACATTGCCGAGAATGCAAAAACGGCACGCGCCTTCTTGAAGCTCATCGGCACGGCCGTCCCGCTCCAGGACATCACCATATACACCCTTGATGACAAAGTCGACGCCAAGCAAATGCGTACCTGGCTGCAGCCACTGCTCGACGGCGGCGAAATTGGCCTGGTGTCCGAAGCCGGCTGCCCAGCCGTGGCCGACCCGGGAGCAAAAGTCGTGGCCGTGGCGCACCGCATGGGCGTGCGTGTCGTGCCATGGGTGGGGCCGTCCTCCATCTTGCTAAGCCTGATGGCCAGCGGCTTGGATGGTCAGCGCTTTGCCTTCCATGGCTACGCACCGGTGGATCCCGCCGACCGGGCACGACAACTGAAGGTGTGGGAAGCCGATTCGCAAAAACATCAACAAACGCAAATACTTATCGAAACCCCTTATCGCAACCAGGCCATGTTCGAAACCCTGAAACAGGCGCTTAAAGGGACGACACGGCTTTGTGTGGCACGGTCGCTGACCACCGCCGAAGAATGGGTGCAAACCCATGCCATAAGCGAATGGAAGACCATGGCCGCGCCGGAGCTTTCGAAGAAGCCCACGATCTTCCTGTTTCTTACCGGGCACTGATCCATGGGGGTCCGTCACACAAGAATAGCCTGCCTGGCACTGCTCGCCGCGCTGGCGGGCTGCAGCGGTTATCGTCCCGGAGGCCTGGACATTGACCGCAGCATCCAGGCGAAGAGCCAGAACAGCCGCGTGGAATTTCTTGTCCTGCACTACACGTCCACGGGCAATGAAGCGTCGCTTAAAATACTGTCGGAACAAAACGTCAGCAGCCACTACCTGATCACCAATCATCCCAAGCCCAAGGTATACCAGCTTGTCGACGAAAGTCGGCGCGCATGGCATGCCGGCATCAGTCAATGGTTTGGCCGCACCGATATGAATTCCGGTTCCATCGGGGTGGAAATCGTCAATCACGGGCGGGAACATGGCGAATGGGAACCGTATACCGCCGCGCAAACCGCCACGCTCATCGCGCTGTTGCGCGACATTATTGCCCGCCATCAGATCAAGGGGCTGAATGTGGTTGGGCATAGCGACATCGCCCCTCAGCGCAAGATCGATCCGGGCCCGCTATTTCCGTGGAAAGCCCTTGCTGAGGCCGGCATAGGCCGTTGGTACGACGAAGAACTCGCCCTGGCTTACGAAACCGAATTCCTGCGCCACGGCCTGCCAGACATTGCGTGGGTGCAAGCACGACTGCTTCGCGCAGGCTACGACACACCGCAGACCGCCACGCTGGACAAAGCCACGCGCAACGTTATTGCCGCCTTCCAGATGCGGTACCGGCCGGCGCAATACGATGGCGCTCCGGATGCCCGGACGCTGGCGATATTGAAGGCTTTGCCCTAGCGCGAAAGTAGTAAACCACACGGGCCAATAGCAGTACGGCAAGAATGACTGCATACACGTAGGGCTCGAAAAAGTCATTCTTGCCAGACCGTACGAGCCAATAATGCAACACCGACAAGCCGGCAATGGCGTATACCAAGCGATGCAATGTTTGCCAACGGCGGCCCATGCGCCGCATCCAGCCATGGGTCGACGTGCAGGCCAGCGCCAGCATGGGCACGAACGCAATCATCCCCACCGTGATGAAGGGGCGTTGCACCACATCGTCCCACATGGACGACAGCGACCATCCCCGTTCCCAATAGGCCCAGCCCAGTAAATGCAAGGCGGTATAAAAAAACGCGAAGAGTCCAAGCATGCGGCGAAACCGTAGCAGTGCCGGTAGATGCAGCATACGGCGCAACGGCGTGATGGCCAGCGTGAGCCATAAGGCCACGAGCGCCCAGACGCCGGTGGAGCGGATCAGAAATTCGGGGGGATTGGCGCTCAGTCCGTCATTAAAGCCCAGCCATACCCATCGAAACACAGGGAACAGCGCCAGAAAGAAGACGAAAAGTTTCAAGCGGGCCAAAGGACTGTCCTTGAAAAGCGTGTCCGTTCAGTAGTACCGACGTAAATCCATGCCGGTGTAAAGCGATGCCACCTGGTCGGCATAGCCATTGAACATTTGCGTCGGCACACGGGGCGCGAAAAACGCGTCGCCGATGCGTCGCTCGGTTGCCTGACTCCAGCGCGGGTGCGAGACCTCGGGATTGACGTTGGCGTAAAAGCCATATTCGTTAGGCGCGATGCTGACCCAACTGGTGGCCGGCATTTCTTCGACGAGGCGTATTTTTACAATGGACTTGCCAGACTTGAACCCGTATTTCCACGGGATGGCAACGCGCAAGGGAGCGCCATTCTGCCCTGGCAGAGCCTTGCCGTAGACACCAAACACCAGCATTGTCAGCGGATGCATGGCCTCGTCCATGCGCAGTCCTTCGCGATAAGGCCAGTCTATGATGCGGTCATTCAGCCCCGGCATGTTCTCCGGTTGAACAGCGGTCACGAACTCCACGTACTTCGCCTTGCTGGTGGGCCGCACCTGCGACAGTAGCGCCGACAGCGAATACCCGCTCCATGGAATGACCATCGACCATGCCTCGACGCAGCGCAGACGGTATATGCGCTCTTCCATCGCGGCCAGTTTACGCAGTTGATCGATATCGAACGTACGGGGCGTTTCCACCTCGCCCTCGACGGAGACGGTCCAGGGTTCGGTCTGGAGCTTGTCCGCGTGCCGGAAGGGATCAGTCTTGCCGGTGCCGAATTCGTAAAAGTTGTTGTATGAGGTCACGTCCTTTTCGGTCGTGAGCTTGTCTTTAAGCCAATAGGCCGGGTTCGCGGCGGCTGCCAAGGCGGGCCGGAGCGTCTCGGCCACCGCCGGCAACAGGCCGCCGCCGCCCAGTGCCAGCGCACCCATTCCCGCCTGCCGCAGCCATTTGCGGCGCGACAGCCACACGTCTTGCGGCGTTATCTCTGACGAAGGAATATAAAGAGGCCTGATTCTGGACATGGTGATTCGCCTTGATGTATAGCTTGGTAAGACGCCGTATCCGGCGGAAAAGTTCCGCCGCTGGCAGCGGGCACGTTACACGCGGTCGAGCAGCCATGCCTGCATTTCGCGTACGCTTCCCACCATCACGGTGGGCTCGGCCTCGAGCAGCGTGCGCTTGTCGTGAGCGCCATAGGTCACCGCCATGCTGTCGACGCCGGCGCTGGTGGCCATATGTATGTCGTGCGAAGTGTCGCCCACCATCAGCACCTGTTCCGGACGCAAATGGCGTTCCGCCATGATTTCCAGCAGCATGGCCGGATGCGGCTTGCTGAACGATTCGTCGGCGCACCGCGTCGTATCGAAATGGCCATGCAACTGCATGGTGCCGAGCACGCGGTCCAGGCCCACCCTGCTCTTGCCCGTCGCAACCCCCAACACCACCTGGCGGGCCCGCAGGCTGTCGAGCAATGCCACTATGCCGTCGAACAGCTTGATTTCCGGGTCGAGGTTAAAAAAGTGATGGCGATAGCGCTCAAGAAAAAGCGGCAGCTTGTCGGCCGTAAGCGTTGGCACGCACCGATACAAGGCACTCTCCAGTGAAAGCCCTATCACCCAACTGGCGTCGCGCGCGGAAGGCACGGGCAGCTCGAGATCCGCACAAGATCCCTGGATTGCCGCCACGATCGAATGGGTGGAATCCATGACCGTGCCATCCCAGTCGAACACTACTGCACCATAACGTTTCACGACTTTCGCTCCAGGTAGTCAAGAATTTTCACGCAGGCGGGCGCAAGCTCGGCTTCAAGCACCAACGGTTCGCCTGTAAGGGGGTGTGGCAATTCGAACCGGCAGGCATGCAGAAACATGCGGTTAAAGCCCAGGCGGCCAAACTGAGCACGCACATCGTCCGACCCGTACTTGTCGTCGCCCACGATAGGATAGCCGCAAGAGGCCAGATGCACCCGAATCTGGTGCGTGCGTCCGGTGCGCAGCTCGGCGCCCACCAGGCTGTACTTTCCAAAGCGCTTCTGCAGCGTAATGATCGTATGCGCCAGCTTGCCGGTCGGGTCAACCTTGACGCGCCGCTCACCTGACGCGGTCAGCCATTTGAGCAGTGGTTGGCGCATGTGCTGCTTGTCGTTCACCCAATCGCCGACGACCAGCGCCTGGTAATGCTTGCGCCCGCCGCCTTCGCGCATCATGTCGTGCAAAGCCACCAACGCCTTGCGTTGCTTGGCGATCAGCAACACCCCCGATGTCTCGCGGTCGAGGCGGTGAGCCAGCTCCAGGAATGCGGCGCCGGGGTGAGCCGCACGCAGTTGTTCAATAACGCCGAACGACACACCGCTGCCGCCATGCACGGCGACCCCGGCGGGTTTGTCGATGACCAGCAGCGCGTCATCCTCGTAGACGATCGGAAATACCGCAGGGGGCACGGGACGGATGTCATCCGCCTTGGGCAGGCGCAATGGCGGCACGCGCACCATGTCGCCCAGGACGATCCGGTAATCTGCGGCGATACGCCCTTTATTGACGCGCACTTCCCCGCCGCGTATGGCCTTGTAAATGTGACTTTTTGGAACGCCCTTGCACAGGCGCAACAGGAAATTGTCGATGCGCTGCCCTTCCTGCTCGGCGCCAATTTCAACAAATCGCACGCTCGGTGCGGTACTTTCAGTAATAACAGTTTTGCGCATGGGGAAAAGCGGCATATAATCGCGTCAGCCTATAGAAGCTGAAAAAAGCGCCAAACGTAGAGATGCAATGGATGCGTCTCCGTCGGACGAACAAGGGCCATATTGTACTGCCTGCCTTTCAGCTTCTGGGTCATTAGGTCGCCGGGGCAAGCCCGATCAGTTAAACAGTTGTGTGGCGCATTGCCCGCTGTATAGCCGGATCGGTTGCCAACCGCGTGCGGCACTGAATCTCTTGCGAAGCTTGTCATCGTTTTATGCACCAGACGCGAATTCACACCCCGAGTCTGCCGTTCCAGCAAATATTTTTTGTCAACCACACTATAGTGAACCTGACCTCCCTGCTGACCGAACTTCGTACCTACAGGTACGCCGTGCCTTCCTGACACAAGGTGGGCACTGCCGACGTCGTCAGCACGCCCCCGCTGCAGATTTAGCGCCACACACCTATTGACCCGCGGTCGTGCGCCGATTAACGGTGCGCCATGACTACGGAGAAATACACTCATGAAACGAATGTTGTTCAATGCAACGCACCAAGAAGAACTACGCGTTGCGATAGTCGATGGTCAGAAACTCATTGATCTGGACATAGAAACCGCCGGGCGCGAACAGCGCAAAGGCAACATCTACAAAGGCGTGATCACCCGAATCGAACCGGGCCTTGAAGCCTGCTTTGTCAGCTACGGCGAAGAGCGCCATGGTTTCCTTCCTTTCAAGGAAGTGGCGCGAACGTATTTCAAGGAAGGGGTCGACGTACGCACAGCGCGTATCCAGGACGCCCTGACTGAAGGCCAAGAACTGATCATTCAAGTCGAAAAGGAAGAGCGCGGCAATAAAGGCGCCGCCCTTACCACCTTCATCTCGTTGGCTGGCCGCTACCTGGTTCTTATGCCCAATAATCCACGCGGCGGCGGTGTTTCGCGCCGTGTCGAGGGTGAAGACCGCCAGGAACTGCGCGAAACCATGGACCAGCTGAACATACCGGCCGGCATGAGCATCATCGCGCGTACCGCCGGCATCGGGCGCAACGTCGAAGAGCTGCAATGGGACTTGTCCTATCTTATGCAGTTGTGGAACGCGATCGACGGGGCCGCGCGCGAGAACAAGGCGCCCATCCTGATCTACCTGGAGTCCAGCCTGGTGATCCGCGCCATCCGCGATTACTACTCGCCCGAAATCGGCGAAATCCTTATCGATACGGAAGACATTTTCGAGCAGGCCACCGCCTTCATGAGCGTCGTCATGCCCGACAACGTCCAGCGCGTCAAAATGTATCGTGACGATGTTCCGCTATTCTCGCGTTTCCAGATCGAGCATCAGATCGAAACGGCATATTCGCGCACGGTTCAGCTGCCGTCGGGTGGCTCGGTCGTCATCGATCACACCGAAGCGCTGGTGGCGGTTGACGTGAACTCGGCACGCTCGACCCGCGGCGCCGACATCGAAGAAACCGCCATGCGCACGAATCTTGAAGCCGCCGACGAAGTGGCCCGCCAGTTGCGCTTGCGCGATCTGGGCGGCCTGATCGTCATTGACTTCATCGATATGGAGGAAAGCAAGAACCAGCGCGCCGTCGAACAACGCCTGCGCGACGCGCTTCATTTCGACCGCGCACGGGTGCAAATGGGCAAGATCTCCCGGTTTGGCCTAATGGAATTGTCGCGTCAGCGGCTGCGTCCGGCGCTTAATGAAGGTTCGCACATCACCTGCCCGCGTTGCAACGGCACAGGCGTTGTCCGCGACGCGGAATCCAGCGCCCTGCACGTCTTGCGCCTGCTGCAGGAAGAAGCCATGAAGGAAGGCACGGCCGCCCTGCACGCGCAGGTGCCCGTCGATGTCGCCACCTTCCTGTTGAACGAAAAGCGCGGCGACATCACGAAGATCGAATCGCGCTTGAAGGTCAATCTTGTCCTTATCCCGAACAAGAACCTCGAAACACCACATCACCATATCGAACGCCTGCGCCACGACGATCCGCGCATGGAGGAAATCAAGACCAGTTTCGATTTGGTCGCACAGCCAGAGCCTGAATTGACCTGGGCGCCAAACAAGGCGCTGGACACCAAGATCCGGCCCGAAGCTATCGTCAAGGGAATCACGCCGTCACAACCAGCGCCCGTGTCGTCCACTCCACCGGTACTGCGCCCAGCGGCGCCAGTTGCCGCTGAAGGCCCCAGCCTGTTCAAGCGCCTTATCGGCTGGCTGACCGGCCAAACCGAAGCGCCCACGCCGGCCCCTGTCGTAGAACCTGTCAAAACTGCCCAAGCCGCTCGCGGCCGCAATGGCCGTCCCAACGACCGCCGCGATCGCGGCACCGGGGACCGCAATCGCCAACGACGCGGCGAACGCCGCCCTGACGGCATCGAGGCCAAGGCCGAAGATGGCCGGCAGACGGCCGCTCCACGCGGGCGTCGGCCCGTTTCTCAAGATGCCGAGGCAATGGCGGTCGAACCCCGTGCCGCCACCACGGCAGCATCGCCCGCTGCCGAATCCGGCGATGCAACCGGCGCAAGCCGCAACGGACGCAGCCGTCGTGGCCGTGGCCGCAGCCGCCGCGAGGAAGGGCAAAACGAAACGGTCGAGCTAGACCTTGCCGCCACGCCTGCTGGCGCAGCAACATCGGTGGCAGCCGCCGGCAGCACTGTACGTGCCCCGCTGACGGATGATGAAACCACGGATGCACGCGATTCCGATACTGACCTGGATACCGCAAGCGACGCTTCGGCCGACGCGGATCAACTCGATCCCGAACGCAAACGCCGCCGCCGCCGCAGCCGCCGTGGCCGTCGCAGCACCGAAACCGGTACAGAGACAGTGGCAGCTTCGGAAGCCGACACCGAAGAAACGGCCGACGCCCAGGCCTTCGTGCCACACGCCACTCCGTCCTTCAACCCCCAGGTCCTTCCCGCCATAGCTACCGCGCAGGGCGGCTTTGAAGCCACCGACACAGCCGAAGCTACCGAGACCGCCGCAGCCGCGCCGATGGACCCTGCGCAAGTTCGACCGATCGACGCCGCTGCGGCCCCTGTCGCCCCAGTCGAAACCGCATCGCCCCTGGCAGCAATCGAAGCTGCCCCGGTCGAAGCAGCGCCGGTTGCAGTCGCTCCAGTCGAAGCTGCTCCGGTGGTAATCGCTCCAGTGGCGGCTGCCCCGGTAGAACCTGC
>CAZONP010000030.1:14209-17230 GCA_964581155.1 uncultured Candidimonas sp.
CTGCCCCGGTAGAACCTGCTTCGGTTGCGCCCGCTCCCGTTCAGGCTGCTCCCGTTGAAGCCGCTTCGGTCGCGGTGACCCCGGTCACAACGGCACCAGCGGCTCCAGCGCCTCAACCAACGCCATTGGCTGCGGCGCCGGCCGAGACATTTATCCCAGCCAAGGAAATTGTCCTTCCCGCCGGTATGGAATTGATCGAAACCAAATCGGCGCCAGCCGACGTGGCGCCGGCCGCTCCTGTACGTCTTGGTCGCGCGCGCAAGCCCGTTGCCAAGATCACTGACGAACCGTTGGAGAAGGTCGAGACGCACTAAGCGCCAATAAAAGCGCCATAGCAAAGGGCCTTGCGGCATATGCCGCAAGGCCCTTTTTCACTACTGACGCTGGTGGGTCTGAGTTAAGCGGACTTGGCCACTACATCGGCCGGCTGACGCGTCAACAACGCCAGCAAATTCGCGAGCTCCACGCGCATTTGTCGACGATCGACCACCATATCGATGGCACCCTTCTCGAGCAGGAATTCCGAGCGTTGAAATCCTTCAGGCAAAGTTTCGCGCACTGTTTGCTCGATCACGCGGGGGCCGGCGAAGCCGATCAGCGCTTTAGGTTCGGCCAAGACGACATCGCCCATAAAGGCAAAGCTTGCCGAGACGCCACCCATGGTTGGATCGGTAAGAATGCTGATGAATGGCAAGCCAGCCGCCGACAACTGCGTGAGCATGGCATTCGTCTTCGCCATTTGCATAAGCGAGAACAAGCTTTCCTGCATACGGGCGCCGCCCGATGCCGCCACGCAAATGAACGGCGTGCGATTCTTGATGGCTTCCTGGACGCCGCGGGCGAAACGCTCGCCAACGACAGACCCCATGGAACCGCCCATGAACTCAAATTCGAAACAGGCAAGCACCACCGGCACCGCCAGAATGGACCCGCTCATGACCACCATGGCGTCGCTTTCACCTGTCTGCTTGGTTGCCTCGATAACGCGTTCGGTGTACTTGCGCGTGTCCTTGAACTTCAGCGGGTCCATGGGGCGCGTGTCTTGGCCGATCTCGACGCGGTTGTCCGCGTCAAGCAGTGCTTCGATGCGTGCCCTGGCGCCTATCCGCATGTGGTGGCTGCATTTTGGGCATACGTTCAGAGTCGCCCGCAGGTCTTCCTTATAGAGCACCGTCTCGCAGCTTGGACACTTGACCCAAATGCCCTCCGGGACGCGCCGCGCCGTCACATCGCTATTGCGATTAATGCGCGGGGGTAGAATTTTTTCGATCCAGCTCATGGTTTGTTTCCTTGAAGGCCCGATTCGCGCTCAGGCCTATTGTTCTTGTGCGATATGGAGCAACACGCGTTAAACGGCTGCCTCTGGCAAGGCCTGATGTATGGTCGACAACCAGTCGGCTGCCGCCTGAATGGCGGCGGCGTCGGTCTGCTCGGCATCCAGTCCCTTGCGCTGGGCGGCGGCAACAGCCGCCTCCATGGTTTCGATGATCTTGCTGCCGATCACCACGGCATCCGCGCAAGCGGCCAGGCGTCTGGCGCTGTCGGCATCACGTATGCCAAAGCCCACGCCCACCGGCACCGAAACGTGCTTGCGGATTTCCGCCACGCGCAATGCCACCTGGTCCGTATCGATGGTTGCGGCACCCGTGACGCCCTTGAGCGACACGTAATAGACATAACCACGTGCCACGAGTCCGACTTTCTTGATCCGCGCCTCGGTGGACGTTGGCGCCAGCAGAAAAATGGGATCTATTTGCGCCGTGTTCAGTTGAACCGCGAAATCAACGATTTCCTCGGGCGGATAGTCCACCACGAGTACGCCGTCCACGCCGGCCTGCGCTGCCGCCTGGACGAAAGTTGCCTGGCCCATCCGTTCAATGGGGTTGGCATAACCCATCAGCACGACAGGCGTTGTTGTGTCGTCACGACGAAACTCGGTCACCATTTCCAGCACTTGACGCAAGCCTGTGCCGCGCTTGATGGCGCGCTCGGCCGCACGCTGAATGACAGGGCCATCGGCCATGGGATCGGAAAATGGAATACCCACTTCGATAACGTCGGCACCCGCCTTGACCAGCGCATGCATCAAGACAGGAGTCGCCGCCCTGGACGGATCGCCCGCCGTTATATAAGGAATCAGCGCCGTGCGTCCGGCGCTTGCTGCAAATGCGGCCTTTAGCCGTGCATTCGATGAATTCATGAGGGAGACGACCTTTTCTTATTACAGCGTGATGCCGCTGAAATCGGCAACAGTGTGCATATCTTTATCGCCACGACCCGACAGATTGACCAGAATGATCTTGTCTTTCGCCAAGGTCGGCGCAAGCCGGACGGCATGTGCAATGGCGTGCGAGGACTCGAGCGCCGGCATGATGCCTTCGGTGCGGCAGCAGTCATGAAAGGCGGCCAGTGCCTCTTGATCGCTTACGACAGCGTATTGTGCGCGACCAATGTCTTTTAGCCAGGCGTGTTCGGGGCCTACCCCCGGATAGTCCAGGCCTGCGGAAATGGAATGCGTTTCCAGCACCTGGCCGTTGTCATCCTGCATAACATACGTGCGGTTGCCGTGCAGCACGCCCACGGAGCCGGCATTGAGCGATGCCGAATGACGGCCCGTGTCCAGACCTTCGCCGGCGGCTTCGACGCCCACCAGCCGCACGTCGGGGAAGTCGATGTAGGGATGAAAAATGCCCATGGCATTGGAGCCGCCGCCCACGGCCGCAACGACATAGTCGGGCTGGCGCCCGGCGTCGACGGGCATCTGTTCAATGCACTCCGTGCCGATAACCGACTGGAAATCGCGGACCATCATGGGATAAGGATGCGGCCCGGCCACCGTGCCGATAATGTAGAACGTGTTCTCGACATTGGTAACCCAGTCGCGCATGGCTTCATTCAGCGCATCCTTCAGGGTACGCGACCCGGAGTCCACGGGCACCACCGTCGCCCCCAACAACTTCATGCGGTAAACATTGGAAGCCTGGCGGCGAATGTCTTCGCTGCCCATGTAGACCACGCATT
>CAZONP010000031.1:0-14470 GCA_964581155.1 uncultured Candidimonas sp.
TTCATTTTATGATATGACTTTTTATAATGTGAAATTCCCTGAGGGGTCGTTACAGTTTAAAATGCGTTTCTGCACCAGTGTGCGTCCACGAAAGAGACATGGCTAGTTCTCCGCGAAAATCCCTGATCCCGACAACCTTCTATGAGCAGGCCAATAGCACCCGCCGCGGGTTTTATTGGCTGACCCCCGCGATTGTCCTGGTGTTGTACTTATGCGTAATGGGTGCGTTTGTCTGGTTGCAGATGCTGCACAAAGACAGCGTCATGTTCGTCACCATCGATCAGGAAACGCGCCAGCAGCGTCTCATCATGGTGGTGATCGCCCTTTCCTTCGTTATCGTGCTCAGTTTGCTCGCGCTATGGCGATACACGCGCTTTCGCACCACGGCCGAGGCTGCGCTGATCGCCGAAACCGGCTTTCGTCGCGCTATGGAAAACTCCATGTCGACCGGCATGCGGGTGTTCGACATGCACGGCCGCATCGCGTACGTGAACCCCGCCTTTTGCCGCATGATCGGATGGAACGAAGCTGACCTTATCGGGCGAACAACGCCATTTCCTTATTGGCTGCCAGGCAGACATGAGCAGCACCAGGAAACCCTCGACCTGCTTCTGTCCGGCCGCACGCCAAGCAGCGGCCTGGAGGTCGAGGCGCAACGGCGCGACGGTTCCCGCTTCACCGCGCGCATGTACGTTTCCCCTTTGCGCGATCCCAATGGTGAGCAAATCGGCTGGATGACATCCATGACCGACATCACGGAGCCCAAGCGCATACGCGAAGCCCTGACGGCGGCGCACGAGCGATTCATGACAGTGCTTGAAGGACTGGACGACGCCATATCGGTCGTGGCGGATACGCCCGAGGGCCTGGAGCTTCTGTTCGCCAACCGGACATACCGGCGGTTCTTCGGCGCACAGTCCAACGGCCATGGCGAGCTTCTGGGTGGCCGCCTGGGGCGCTTCACCGACGAAACAGTCGAGATATTTTCGGAGTCGGCGCAGCGCTGGTTCGAGGTGCACCACCGGATACTTGCATGGACCGATGGCCGCCGGGTACGATTGCAAGTGGCTCGCGACATCACCGAACGCCGCACCCACGAAGAAGATTCCAGGGTGCAACAAGAGAAAATCCAGCTTACCAGCCGGCTGACGACCATGGGGGAAATGGCATCGTCGCTGGCACATGAACTGAACCAGCCTTTAACCGCCATCACCAATTACAGCATGGGCGCCGTGGCCATGCTCAAGTCAGGCAATGTCCAGCCCGAACGACTGCTGGAAGCGCTGGAGAAGGCGGCGCGCCAGGCCGAACGGGCCGGAAAAATCATTAGCCGCATACGGGAATTCGTCAAACGCAGCGAGCCGCGTCGCCAGCGCGTGTCGGTCAGCAGCTTACTGGAAAACGCCGTTGCATTCGCCGAGATCGACGCGCGCAAACGGCAAATCGATATCGAACAACACCTGCCCACGTCCTTGCCCGACGTCATGGCCGACCCCATACTCATTGAACAGGTATTGCTCAATCTGCTGAAGAATGGTGTCGAAGCCATGGAGTCCAGCGACTACCATGTGTTACACGTTATCATTACCAACCAGTCCCCCTTCATCGAGATTGCCGTTATTGATCGCGGTCATGGCCTGCGCGAACCCGAACGCTTGTTCGAACCGTTCTACAGCACCAAGTCCGAAGGCCTGGGCATGGGACTGAACATTTGCCGTACCATTATCGAGTCGCATCACGGTCGCCTATGGGCCAGCGCCAATCCCGAAGGTGGCACTATTTTCCGCTTTACCCTGCCTTGTGCAGCGCCCGACGCGCCGATCACGACAGTGGACAACCAGGAGTTGCATGCATGACAACACTTCAAGCGCCCAGCACTATTTTCATCGTCGATGACGACGAGGCAGTGCGCGATTCGCTGCGCTGGCTGCTCGAAGCCAACGGCTACCGGGTACGAAGCTTCAGCGGTGCCGAAGAATTCCTCGCCGCCTATGAGCCCGACCAGGTAGGCGTCCTTATCGCCGACGTGCGTATGCCCGGCATGAGCGGCCTGGAATTGCAAGAGGAATTGATTGCACGCAACGCCCCGCTACCCATCGTATTCATCACCGGCCACGGCGACGTCCCAATGGCCGTGTCGACCATGAAGAAAGGGGCCGTCGACTTTCTCGAAAAACCATTCAATGAAACCGACTTGCGCGCCATCGTGGCGCGCATGCTGGATCAGGCCACCGAGCGCGTCAGCCAGGCCCAGGCCCAAAAAAGCCATCAGGCCGTGCTGAACCGGCTCACCGCCCGCGAACAACAGGTTCTCGAGCGCATCGTGGCTGGCCGGCTTAATAAGCAAATTGCGGGCGACCTGAATATCAGCATCAAGACCGTCGAGGCGCATCGCGCCAATATCATGGAAAAGCTCGAGGTCACGACGGTGGCCGATTTGATGAAAATCGCGCTTACCAAGGCCGAGGGCACGGCATGACGGCACGCATCATCGATGGCAAGGCGCTTTCCGACACCATCAAGGAACAAGTGGCGCAAAGAGTGGGCAAGCTCAGGCAACAGGGCATTGTGCCTGGCCTGGCGGTCGTCCTGGTGGGCGCGGATCCGGCCTCGCAGGTTTATGTGCGCAACAAGGCAACAGCGTGCGAAAAAGCCGGGCTGCAGTCACGCGTCATCCGGCTCGAGGCCGACGTCTCCGAAGAGCACTTGCTGGATGTCGTTCGCGATCTCAACGACGATCCCGCAATGCACGGCATACTGGTGCAGTTGCCATTGCCCAAGCACATGAACGCCAATAAGGTCATCGAGACCATCGCAGCAAGCAAGGATGTTGACGGCTTTCATATCAGCAATGCCGGCCTGCTCATGACCGGGCAGCCCTTGTTCCGTCCCTGCACGCCCTACGGCATTATGAAAATGCTGGAATCAGAAGATGTCGTCCTTTGGGGCGCCGAGGCGGTTGTGGTTGGAGCCAGCAATATCGTCGGCAAGCCCATGGCCATGATGCTGCTGGCGGCAGGCGCAACTGTCACGCTGTGCAACTCGAAAACCCGGGACCTTGGCGCGCAAACACGCCGAGCCGATGTGTTGGTGGTGGCAACTGGCAAACCCCAAATGATCTCCGGCGACATGATCAAACCGGGTGCAGTGGTCATCGACGTGGGCGTCAACCGGTTGCCCAGCGGTAAACTGGCGGGCGATGTCGACTTTGAATCGGCCCTGCCGGTGGCTGGCGCCATTACGCCGGTACCCGGAGGCGTCGGCCCCATGACGATAGCAATGCTATTGGTCAACACGGTCGAAGCCGCCGAACGCTGTGCCCTGCTTACTTCCGACACCGAACTGCAATGAACGAAAACCCCCTGCTTGCCCCAATTTCATCCCTTATCGACTATGGGCAAATTGCGCCTGAACACGTCCAACCAGCCATCACCACACTGATCGCCAAAGCACGCCTCGCCGTGGACAAGGCGGCCGACCCGCGCTTGCCCCCCGCGTGGAATGCCATCATCGAACCTCTGGAAGATGCCTCCGAGACGCTGTGGCGCGCCTGGTCCGTAGCAGGTCACTTGAACGCCGTCGTCAATACTCCCGCCATGCGTGCCGCGTATAACGACTGCCTGCCTATCGTGACCGAGTTTTCCACCTGGGTGGGATTGCATACCGGGCTGTACACGCAATACAAACGACTGAAGTCTGCACCGGAATACGCCCTGCTTGCCCCCGTTCGCCAGCGCATTATCGATCTTGCGCTGCGCGATTTCCGCCTCAGCGGCGTGGAGCTTGCCGGCCAGCAACGAACCCGTTATGCCGAACTCTCGGACCAGGAGGCGCAGGCCTCGCAAAAGTTCTCCGAGAACGCACTCGATGCCGTAGATCAGTGGTTTTTGCACATAACCGACGAAAGCAAGTTGGCGGGTTTGCCGGCCGACGTCGTCCAGGCGGCACGAGCCGCCGCCGAGCAAGACCAGTTGAACGGCTGGAAACTCGTGCTCAAGATGCCGTGCTATTTGCCTGTCATGCAGAACGCGCAAGACCGCAGCCTGCGCGAACGCATGTATCGCGCCTATGCCACGATTGCCTCTGAGCAAGGCGACCCGGCATTCGACAATTCGCCCCTGATCGAACAGTTGCTTGCGCTGCGCGCTGAAGAAGCCGCGCTATTGGGTTACACCAGTTTTGCGAACCTGCGCCTGGAAACCAGAATGGCCGACAGCGCGGACCAAGTCGTAACGTTTCTTCGCGAATTGGCTGCGAAGGCCAAACCCTATGCGGTTCGCGATCTGGCCGAACTTCGCAGCTTTGCGGCCGACACACTGGGTCTGACCGACTTGCAGCCGTGGGACATCGCATTCGTGTCCGAACGCCTGCGCGAAGCGCGCTATGCCTATTCAGAGGAAGACATCAAGCAGTACTTCACCGAACCGCAAGTGCTGAATGGACTATTCCATGTCATTCAACGCCTGTTCGGCGTTCAACTGCAACATGCCGAACTTTCCACATGGCATCCCGACGCGCAGGCCTTCCAGGTCATGGGCACCGAGGGCATGCTGCTTGGCACGTTGTATCTGGATTTATACTCACGCCAGGGAAAGCAAAGCGGCGCATGGGTCGACAGCGAGCGCAACCGTCGTAAAATCGACGGTCATATCCAAACTCCAGTCGTGTATTTGACGTGCAATTTTTCGCGCGGCCAAGAGGGCAAAGCCGCGTTGCTTACTCATGACGACGTCATTACGCTTTTTCATGAAAGCGGTCATGCGTTGCATGCCCTGTTGTCCCAGGTCGACGACCCCGGCGCTGCGGCCTTTGCCAGCGTTGAATGGGATGCCATCGAATTGCCTTCCCAATTCATGGAGAATTTCTGCTGGGAGTGGTCGGTCGTACAAGGCCTGACGTCTCACGTGGATACCGGCGAGCAACTTCCCCGCGATTTGTACGATAAGCTCGTGGCCGCCAGAAACTTCCAAAGCGGCATGCAGATGCTGCGCCAGGTGGAGTTTTCACTGTTCGACATGAGCATCCACCATCAGGCGCAGGGCATGTCCATGCAAGCGGTGATGGACGCCCTGGACGAGGTGCGTAAAGAGGTAGCGGTGCTCTTCCCGCCGGCATGGCATCGTTTCCCTCATAACTTCTCGCACTTGTTCGCGGGCGGTTATGGTGCGGGCTATTACAGCTACAAATGGGCGGAAGTCCTGTCGGCCGATGCCTACGGCGCATTCGAAGAGACCGCCATTACCGGGCCCGAAAATACCCGCGAAACCCTAAACGCGGCCACCGGCCAACGCTTTCTTCAAGAGATCCTTGCGGTTGGCGGTTCGCGCCCCGCTGCGGAATCCTTCCACGCCTTCCGCGGCCGGCCGCCCAGCATCGAAGCGCTGTTGCGTCATAGTGGGCTGGCTGACGCCGACTTATAATTGAAGGTACTTTGGCATTCCGGAATTTTAAGTGATGCGCATTTTCCTAAAGTCCCTGCCGGCCCGCACACGCGCAAGCCGGCTAATTCTGGCTTGCGCCCTGGCCCTTGGCGGGGCTGTCGCGCCCTCTCCCGCCATGGCACAGGACGAGCCAGCCGTTCATAACGTCAGGGGCTTCCTGCCCGACCTTCGCTTCAGCCTGCAGGCTGCCGGCGGCAAAACCGTCACCCAGGACAGCTTCCAGGGCAAAACCGTTATGTTGTTCTTCGGCTATGCCAGTTGCCCCGACGTGTGCCCCACCACCATGGCTGCGCTGTCCCAGGTCATGCTTGAATTGGGCGAAGACGCCGAAAAGGTACGTATTCTGTTTGTCAGCGTCGATCCTCATCGTGATACGCCCGAAATATTGCAAGCATATGTCGATGCGTTCGATAAGAATGCCATCGGGCTCACGGGCACTGAAAGGCAGGTCGCCGATCTGGCCCGGCGCTACCGCGTGGCCTATCAGATCGAGAAACCCACGGGCGCCGACCCCGAGAACTACGAAGTCGCGCATAGCCGGGGCGTCTATATTTTTGATTCGCAGGGCCGTGCGCGCGTGCTTGCGGCCGATACCGAATCGGTCGACGCCTTGACCAACAGCGTCAGGGATTTATTGAACTGACGAGCCGTCCACCGGGGCCGCACATCGGCTGGGCGGCGCTTGACTATAGGCTGTTCACCACGGGTTCGGGCAGCGGCACATGAGCCAGCTCGGCGGCGGCCTGCTGCAATGCTGTGCGCAAGCCTTCCTCGACCACCGGATGGTAAAACGGCATGGTCAGCATCTGGCTTACCGTCATTTGCTGCTGCGCCGCCCAGGCCAGCAAATGAGCAATATGTTCCATGCCCGGGCCGGCCATTTCGGCACCCAGAAAACGGCCATCATCACGCCTGGCATACACGCGCAGCTTGCCCTGGTTCTTCAGGATGACACGAGCTCGGCCCTGGTTGGAAAAGTCGACCTCACCGAAGACCACATCGCCTTGCGGCAAGTCCTTGTAGCGAACACCGGCCTGTGCCAATTGAGGATCGGAGAAGACCACCGCCATAGGTGCGCGGCGTGTAACCGGTCGCACTTGCGGATAAGCCACGGCACCTTGCGCAGCAATACGTCCATCGTCGGCTGCCTCGTGCAACAGCGGCAACACGCCGTTCGCGTCGCCGGCAATGAAAATCGGAGCATCGCCAAGCTGCAGCGTATTGCTGTTGTACTGCGGCATGCCTTTTTCATCGAGCACTGCCGAGGTGTTGCGCAGCTGCAGCCGGGAAACATTAGGATGCCGCCCAGCCGCCACCAACACGTAGTCGAATTGTTCCGTAACTGACGGTTTTCCCGTTGTCTGAAGGCGGACATCAACCGCGTCGCCAACGCGTTTCATGTCGACCACCGAGGTTTCCAGGCGCAAGTCCAGTTCAGCCTGGAACGCCGCATTAGCACTGGCACGCACCTCAGGATCTGTAATGCCACCCAAACCGCTACCCCGATTGACGAGGCACACACGTACGCCAAGGCGGGAAAGCGCCTGGCCTATTTCAAGGCCGATGACGCCAACGCCGACAACCAATACACTGCCGGGGAGATCAGACCAATCAAAGATATCGTCGTTTACAACGAGCCGGTCCCCAATTGCACGGTAATCTTGCGGCACATTGGGCGAGGTTCCCGTTGCGATAATGATACGGGATGCCCGGATTTGAGTATGGCCGTCGACTTGCAGCTCCGTGTCCGACAGAAAGCGGGCATAACCTTGTACTTTTTGGTCCTCCGGAATGCGGTCCACGGTGTCCAGCACGAATCCCACGAAACGATCGCGCTCGCGCTTTACCCTTGCCATGACTTCCCGGCCATCGATCCGTATCGTGCCATCGAAATGTACGCCGAAGGCGGCGGCGCACGAGGCGCCATGAGCGGCTTCAGCGGCGGCAATCAATAGCTTTGAAGGCATGCAGCCAACCCGCGCACACGTCGTTCCGTACGGGCCGCCCTCGATCAATATGGCATCCAGGCCTGCCTTGTTCACCGTGCGCCACGCCGCCATTCCTGCAGTTCCCGCACCGATAATGGCTACGTCTGTTCTCATGCTTTTCATGTTGGGTCCTCGGTGATGGCGGAGCGCAGAAAGAAAATGTCTAGGTGCCCGTCCACTCGGTGACGAAACCGGAAAACTCCTCGCGCCGGACTTGCGCGGGAGCCGTGATAGGAGTGCCTACAGCCAGAAACCCCATGAAACGATAGTCGAGCGCATCGTAGCCCAATGCCTCACTGACCTCGTCCAGATACGTTCCCAGCCCAGTGCTCCAGAAGGCGCCATAGCCCAGCATATGAGCGGCATTGAGCATGTTCATCACCCCGGCGCCAACGGCCAGCATGCGTTCGCTTTCGGGTACCTTGGTGTTGGTGTGGTCCAGGTGGCACGCAATAGCGATGAGCAAAGGCACTCTATCAAGCCACTGGCGGGTGCTAGCTTCTTTCTCGGGGGTTAATGGCAGACCGGCCGTCTTGATCGCCGACATGGCCAAGTCGGCAAGTTTTTTGATGGCTGGGCCGCGTATGATCGAGAAGCGCCACGGCTGAAGCCGGCCGTGGTCGGGGGCGGACATTGCGCTTTGCAAAATGGTGCCCAGTTGATCGTCTGTGGGACCAGGTGCCTGAACAAACTTGACCGAACGGCGTGACAATAGATAGCCAAGAGAAGACTCCGACATTGTGTACTTATCCTTATGGTTGGGACACCCCGGCGGTGATGATCAAGGCTTTCATATCGCGTATAGCCTTTTCCCAGCCATCGAAAATGGCGCGCGCCACGATAGCGTGTCCGATATTAAGCTCGGCGATGCCCGGTATGGCCGCCACCGCCTGAACGTTCTCGTAGTGTAGGCCATGCCCCGCATTCACGCGCAAACCGCAAGAAACGCCGACCCCAACGGCAGCGCGTATGCGCGCCAGTTCATGGTCGCGCGCGGTAAGGTCAACGCTATCGGCATAGGCACCGGTATGCAATTCGATGACCGTCGCGCCAGTACGGTCGGCCGCCTCTATCTGAGCGGGGTCAGGATCAATGAACAGCGAAACCCGTATGCCTGCCTCTTGAAGCTTCAGCACCGCGTTGCGAACCGCGTTGAACTGACCCGCCACATCGAGCCCTCCTTCGGTCGTCAATTCGCTGCGCTTTTCGGGCACCAGGCAGACATCGTGAGGACGGGTACGGCAGGCGATGTCGAGCATCTCGGGGGTAACGGCGCATTCCAGGTTCATGCGCGTGCGCAACAAAGGCAGGATTGCCGCGACATCCGCATCCTGGATATGGCGACGATCTTCACGCAGGTGCAGGGTAATGAGGTCGGCCCCGGCTTCCTCGGCACGTACCGCAGCCGCAATCGGGTCGGGATAGCTTGTGTAGCGCTGCTGGCGCAGCGTTGCCACATGGTCGATATTGACGCCTAATTCGATCACTGTTGTTCGCCGGCCGCTGCGCTGGCCGATGTCTCGAGCCAGCCGCCGCCCAGCGCCTTGTAAAGTTCAACCCGGTTCAGGAGGGAATCCATTCCGGTTTGCAGGAAGATACGCTGGGTCGAGTATAGGTCTACTTCCGCGTTCTGCACTTGCAGAAAGCTGTCGATACCGGTTTCATAGCGTAGCGTGGCCAGCTTGAGCGTTTCCGATGCGGATGCTTCCAACGAACGCAGTGCATCCAGTTCGTCTGAATAAGTGGCCTCGCCTGCCAAGGCGTCCGCCACTTCCCGGAACGCAGTCTGTATCGTTTGTTCGTACTCTGCTATGGCAATGTTGTTGCGCGCCTTGGCAAGGTCCAGATTACCGCTGACACCACCCGCAAAAATTGGTACTTGCAGCTGTGGCGCAAACTGCCAAAAACGGTTTCCACCGCTGAATAAGCCCCCCAGTTGCGGGCTGGCGAAGCCCAGCAGGCCGGTAATGGATATATTGGGGAAAAAGGCCGCTCGTGCCGCTCCGATGTTGGCGTTTGCAGACAGGAGGATATTTTCGGCGGCCATGATGTCCGGCCTGCGCTCGAGCAAGTCGGACGGTAAGCCCACGGGAATGGCGGCCAGGACCTGGTCACGGCCGAAGATGGCGGGCGGCGGCAGGTTTCCAGGCATTTCCGCGCCCAGCAGAAGGTGCAAGGCGTTGCGCGCCTGTGCCTGTGCACGCTTGATGCCTGCCTGATCGGCGCGCACCGTATCGAGCTGGGACTTAGCCTGGCTTAGGTCCAGCGCCGAGGCAACGCCACCGTCGTAGCGCGCCTTCACCAGCGCATAGGTATTGGTGCGCGATTCCAGCGTCTTGACCATCAAGGCATCCAGTTGCTGGGCGGTGCGCAGGCGGAAATAGGCTTCGGCCACAAGAGCCACGACATTGATATGCACAGTGCGACGCGCCTGCGCCGTGGCCAGGAACTGCTGATAGGCCGATTCACTAAGATTGCGTATGCGGCCGAAGAAATCCAGCTCGAATGCCGTCATGCCCACGCCCGCCTGGTAAAAGCGGCTGACACTGGGCGAATTGGCGCCCTGGGCGCGCAGCGATTCCGGGTTACGCGTGATCTGCGCATTGGCGCCCACGCCGATGGTTGGCAGGCGATCACTGTCGACAATGCCGTACAGTGCCCGTGCTTCCTGCACGCGTCCCACTGCAATGCGCATATCGCGGTTATTGGCCAATGCCACGCCTATCAAGGCACGTAGCTGCGGATCACGAAAGAATTCGCTCCAGCCCAGATCGGAACTGTACTGCGCGTCGGGTGCAATCGATTGGGCACTGTTGGCGCCGCTGTTCTGCATGGCTGACTGGTCGGGATATTGCGACGGTACGGGCGCCGCAGGCCGCTGGTATTTCGGTGCCAGCGAACATCCCGCCAGGAACACAAGCGCGCCCGCCATCAAGGTTGATCGATAAGTGCGGCTCATGGTTGCGCTCCGTCTTTTGATTCTTGTGTGTGATGGACCGAGGTCAATGGTGCCATTGTCGCGTGCGCACCCAAGAGTTTGGGCTTGGTCTTGAACAGCGTCAGGACCACCACAAAGAACGTGGGCACGAAGATCATGGCAAGCGGCGTTGCCGCCAACATGCCGCCCAGCACGCCCAGACCGACGGCATTCTGGCTGGCCGAGCTGGCGCCGGTGGCAAGAGCCAGCGGCACGACGCCAAGAATGAAAGCGAATGACGTCATCAGTATGGGCCGGAACCGCAAGCGCGACGCCTCGACAGTGGCGTCGATGATGCTACCGCCTTGCGCATAGGTATCCTTGGCGAATTCCACAATAAGAATGGCGTTCTTCGCCGCCAAACCAATCACCGTGATCATGCCGACTTGGAAATAGACGTCGTTGGACATACCCAGGGCCGACACCAGCCCGACGGCGCCCAGCATGCCCAACGGAACCATCAGCATCACGGAAAGCGGGATGGCCCAGCTTTCATACAATGCCGCCAGCAATAAGAAGATAACCAGCATGGCCAGGCCCATCAGGATGATGGACTGGCTACCCGCCTGTTTCTCCTGGTATGAGAGACCCGTCCATTCGTAGCCATAACCCGGGGGCAGTTGGCTGATCAGGTTCTCTACTTCGGTCATCGCTTCGCCTGTGGAATAGCCTGGCGCCGCAGAGCCGCCGATACGGATGGACTCGTAGCTGTTATAGCGTACGACCTGCACCGGCCCTTGTTCCCAATTTATGCTGACAAACGATGATAACGGCACCATTTCGCCTTGCGCATTGCGTGCGTTGAGCTTCATGATGTCGTCCGTGGTCATGCGGTGCGACTGCTCGGCCTGGACCCATACGTTCTGGATCCATCCCATGTTGGGGAACTTCGAGACGTAGGCCGAACCCAGCGACGTCGAAATGAGCTGCGCGACTTCTGAAAAGTTCACGCCCAGCGCGGCGGCCTTGTCCCGGTCTATGTTCAAGCTTAGTTGTGTACCCGCACCCAAACCGGTAATCCGTGTATTGGCCAGAACCGGGCTTTGCATGGCCATCTGCAACAATTGCTGCGTGGCGGCCATTAAGGCGGCGTTGCCCTGCCCGCCCCGATCCTGCAGCCGAACATCGAAACCTGATGCATTGCCCAACGACGAAATGGCCGGTGGCACAATGGAAAACACCATGGCGTCGGGGATGCCGAACATCAAGGTTTGGGTCGCCTTGGCCGCTATGGCTTGCGCCGAGCTTTCCTTGCCTTTCCGCTCGGAAAAATCCACAAGAGGCACAAAGGCCAACGCGGAATTCAAGCCGTTGCCGTTGAAACTGAAACCCTGGATGGCCACGATGTTCTTGGTTTCGGGCAGTTTGCCAAAGTAGTCCTCAACCTGATTGATGACTTCCATGGTGCGATTGCTGGTCGAACCCGATGGCAATTCCATATTTACAATCACATAACCCTGGTCTTCTTCCGGCAAAAACGCCGTCGGCAAACGAAAGTACATCCAGCCCAATGCCAGTACAAGTATCAGGTAGATGATCAGCATCCGGCCGCCGCGCTTAAGACTGCGCCCGACCCAGCCCTCATACTTGGCCGTAACACGCTCGAAAGATCGGTTGAACCATCCAAAAAAACCTTTCTTGACCTCGTGGTGCCCCTTGGGGATGGGCTTGAGTATTGTGGCGCATAGCGCGGGTGTGAAAGTTAACGCCAGGAAGCCCGAAAACAGGATCGACACCGCCATGGCAACGGAAAATTGGCGGTAAATCACGCCAACCGAACCGCTCATGAAGGCCAGCGGCAGAAATACCGTTGCAAGCACCAGCGTCATTCCAACAACCGCGCCACTGATCTGCGGCATAGCCTTCTTGGTGGCTTCCTTGGGGGATAGCCCCTCTTCGACCATGATGCGTTCCACGTTCTCGACCACGACGATGGCATCATCGACCAGAATCCCGATAGCCAGCACCATGGCGAACATGGTCAGCACGTTGATGGAAAAGCCGGCCACAAGCATGACGGCAAACGCGCCCATGATGCAAATTGGAACGACCAAAGCTGGAATCAGCGTATACCGCACGTTCTGCAAGAAGATGAACATGACGATGAACACCAGTATCATGGCTTCGATCAGGGTGTAAATCACTTGCTCGATCGAAAGTTCCACATAGGGCGTCGTGTCGTAGGGAATATCGTACTTGATATTGTCCGGAAAAAATTCAGCCAGCTCGTCCATCCGTGCCTTGACCCCGTCGGCGGTCGTCAAGGCATTGGCGTTGGTCGCCAGAGATATCGCGAAGGCTGCGGTGGGCTTGCCATTCAGGCGTGCGCCAAACTGGTAGTTGTCTGCACCGATTTCCACCCGCGCAACGTCGCTAAGACGAACCGCTGCTCCGCCCACGTTGGACCGCAACACAATGTTTTCGAATTCGGCGACGGTCGATAGTTCGCCGTTGACCACGATAGGCGCGGTCACACGTTGTTCGCCTGGATTGGGCGGCGAACCGATAATGCCGGCGGAAATAAGCGTGTTCTGGCTGGCGACAGCGGCGTTGACCTCTGACATGCTGATCTTGTAGCCGGTGAGCTTGTCGGGATCCACCCATATGCGCATGGCGCGTGGAGCGGCGAACAACTGGAAATTACCTACGCCTGGGACACGCGAAATGGCGTTCTGCACGTTGCGCGTAATGTAATCGGCCAATGCCGTCTGGTTCATTGATCCATCGGTGGACGACAGCGCCACAACCAGCAAAAAGCTGGCATTGCTTTGGCTGACGCGCAGGCCCTGCTGAGTAACCGCGCCCGGCAGCTTTGCCGTAACGTTCGATATCCGGTTTTGAACGTCGACCTGAGCGAGATCCGGATCGGTTCCCGGCGCAAACGTCGCGGTGATTTGCGAGCCGCCATAGGAATCGCTGACCGATTCATAATACAAGAGGCCGGTGGCGCCATTGAGTTCGTTCTCGATAATGCTGGAGACCGACTTGGCCACATCTTCGGCCGACGCGCCCGGATATGTTGCCCGGATGCTGATGGCCGGCGGGGCCACTTCCGGGTATTGCGAAACCGGCATATTGGGGATGGCCAACAGACCAGCCAAAGTAATTGCCAGGGCAATGACCCATGCAAAAATTGGCCTTTCAATAAAAAACTGCGGCATGCTTGCTCACTTAATCTGCTGAAACGGGCTTATTGGTCGTAGCGTCATTACCGTCTTGGGGCGTTGCAGCGGGTGCCTGCGCAGCAGCCTGCGACTTCGGCGTCCACGGAATGCCCTGCACTGCGGCACCAGGACGCAGCTTCTGGAAACCCTCGACAACGACGACGTCACCCGCATTCAAGCCTTGTGCGATTATCCATTGGCCGTTAACGGCCGCGCCCAATGTAGCCGGAACCACCTGAACCTTGCCTTCCTTGACCACCATCAGGCTGCTCAGCCCATCGGGTGTGCGCTGCAGCGCCTGTTGCGGAACCAGCAATGCCTTTTCGTCCACCCCTTGCTGCAGGCGTACGCGCACATACATGCCGGGCAGCAGGATTTGATCGGGATTAGGAAATTCGGCGCGCAAGTTGACCTGACCAGTGGTGGGGTCAACAGTAACGCCGGAAAACAGGAGCTCGCCGGGTTGATCGTAGTCGGTGCCATCGTCAAGCAGGACCTGCGCTTTCGCGGCTCCTTCTCCGGCTTGCTCGAGTGCGCCGCTGGCCAGCGCGCGTCGCAACTGAGCCAGTTCGGATGTGGAGCGCGTGATGTCGACATAGACGCGATCGATTTGCTGCACGGCTGCCATCTGCGTGGCAGCGCTGGCACTTACCAGTGCGCCCTCGGTCACCATTGACTTGCCAATGCGTCCGTCTATGGGCGACACCACCTTGGTATAGCCCAGATCAATGTCGGCGGCCTGAAGCGCCGCGCGCGCGCCGGCAATGGCAGCGTTGGCCTGACCTGCCGCCGCAGTGGCGTTGTCGTATTCCTGACGGCTTACGGCATTAGCCTTGATAAGCTTGGCATAGCGTTCAGCCAACAAGCGGGCGCTTTTTGCGTCAGCCTGGGCGCGTTCCA
>CAZONP010000031.1:14570-16992 GCA_964581155.1 uncultured Candidimonas sp.
AAGGACTACTCGGACTTGTCGCCCCGAGGGCAGACGAAGATTCGACATTCAAAAGCTCCTGTACAGCATGCCAGGCAATGCGGACACGTGTATAACCGTTTTGGGTTTTTTGGTTTTGGTAAACCGAGAGTATAAGGCGAATCGATTACGTCAAATAGGACAAGATCGCAGTTAACGACCCATATGCCACGAAATAGTTTGCAGTGGGCGGCATGTAGCTTGCTAGCCAGTCGACGCCGCCACGGGCGCTTCCCATCCGATTCAAAGGACCTCGCCATGTTCACTTATTGCCTACGCCGCGTCTTGCTTCTCGCCGCTGTATTGTCACTGTCTGCCTGTGCCGGCGACCCTACCCCTCCTGCGAGCGCCATGCTGACGGACGATGTGTCGATTACCAGTAATGTAGAGGCGGCGGTCATTGCGGTGCCGGGTGTGCACCCGCCCTCCATGCAGGTTCAAACGACTGATGGCGTGGTGAATTTACGCGGCACTGCGGCTAATCAAGTGGCTGCACGCAATGCTGTTCAGGCGGCGCGCCAGGTTCCCGGCGTTAGGCGCGTAGAGTTCGATATTCGGGTTCCATCTGCGCAATAAGCTAGAAACGCTGTTCGAGCTCGGGATCGGCCAGGGCGTCAAAATCTTCCCATTTTCCGTCACGCCATCGGCCCTGCGCCCTTTCGACGGCCGTGCCGCCATTGTCGCGCAAAATGCCCGCAATACGCTTTTCATGCTCCGGCGACGTATGTACCGCAAGCATGACACCGGAAGGGTGGCCTTGACCCTCCTGGATTTCATCGGCGGGATGCCCACCGGACCGTTGCTCCCCTTGGTCGCGCTTCTTTTTACCCCCCAGCGAATGCACCGCGCCCGCCAGCGAGCCAATATAGGCTCCTACTCCCGCACCCGCCACTATGGGCAACACTGAATCCGCAAAAGTAAACGCAATGACGCCACCGACCAGTGCGCCCACTATTCCCACCGCCGCCGCGCCGCCCACAGCCCCGTAAGGCGCACCCTTGGCCTGCGGGTCGGCCGCCCGGTCGCCTCCTAAGGGGTATCGATCATGGGCGCCGGCCGGATTGACGAAAAACGTATGCAGCGCGTCTGGCGCTACGCCAGCCTGGGTTAATGCTGACGCCGCTTTTTCAGCGGCATCGAAAGTCTCGAAACGAGCAGCTACGATAAGCGACATAATGCTTTCCTTATTTGTTGCGCTGTCGGGGACCGACGGAATTATCTGGAAGCAATTAACATACCGACGCCCACGACGCCACGCTATCGTGGCTGAGTCTTCACGTCCTCGTCCGGCCCCTCCATGCTGGCTTCCGCACCCAGATACCAGGCGCCCGCAATCAAAAGGGGCCCAAGATAGTAGATGGCCCGATACACCAGCAGTGAACCCAGTATTTCGGCACGGCCCATGGTCGACCCCAGCAAGGCGATGAACACGGCCTCGATGACACCCAGTCCACCCGGTATATGAGTCAGCGCCCCCGCAATCGCGCTGATGAGTAACGTCGACAGCACTACGAAATAATCGATCTTCTGCTGCAGAAGAACGTAAATCACCCCGCCAATCAGCGCCCAATTGAGCATGGCAACCACGACCTGGATCGCGGCAAGCCCGATGGAAGGAAGTTCAATTTTGTGACCGCGCAGGTTCCAGGATCGGGTTTTGGACAATGCACACATCAGCAAGTAGGCGATGCCGGCAAGCACCATGACCACGCCAATGACGCGTAAAGGTCCATCGTTCAGTTTCCATTCCGCCGGGAGCTCCACAACGTCCAGCGCAAAGATCGCACCCGCGAGAAACAAATAGCCGACCCAGTTGGTTGTGATACTGAGCCCCAAGACCCGCATGATGACGGCTGGCTGGAGGTTCTGCTTTGTATATAGGCGCAGGCGCAAACCCAGGCCTCCCACTGGCGCCCCGAGGTTCATGGTGAACGCATAGCTCATGAAGCCCACCATCATGCAACGCCACCACGCCAGCCCATGCCCCGTATACCTTCCTCCCAGCACATCGTACGTGCTGTATACCGTATAGCTCAGCACCGTAAGCCCCGCAGCGGTCCATAGCGCACGCTGAGGCAGACTCTGAATGGCCATAACGACTTCACCCCATTCGACCCGTACTGCCGCCATCCCGAGCAGCACGACAACAAGCAGTATGAACGCCACCGTCAAGACACGGCGTATGGTATGCCAATGACCGCCAAACCAATGCGTGAAACGACGCCAACCGGTGGTCATGGCTCGCCCTCAGGCAAATGCTCGGCACCAGGCGCCACAGAAAGCAGTTGCGGCTTGCGCGCCGGCAGCCAATCCGCCCACGACGGAAAGCGACGCAGGAAATGGAACACAAAAACGCCGACAAGAACACGCTGCAGTTTACGGCGCGGCGGCGTTGCTCTTTCCA
>CAZONP010000032.1:0-15539 GCA_964581155.1 uncultured Candidimonas sp.
CAGGCCGGCGTCGACCGTGCTTGAGGCGGGGTTGTGGTTGTAGTCGACCGAAACCAGAGGTTCGTCGCTATATTCCAGAATGCCTTTGAGCGGCCCGTTTTCAGCGGCGGCCTTCAGGATGCCATTGACTTCCTCGACCGTTGTTTCGCGCGCGGCGACGAAGGACAGATCGACCAGCGAGACATTGATGGTCGGGACGCGTATGGCATAGCCGTCGAGCTTGCCATTGAGTTCGGGCAGCACCAGGCCAACCGCCGATGCCGCACCGGTCTTGGTGGGGATCATGCTTTGGGTGGCCGAACGCGCACGGCGCAGGTCTTCATGGTAAACGTCGGTAAGGACCTGATCGTTGGTGTAGGCATGAATGGTCGTCATCAGGCCGTTGACCAGACCGATTGCCTGGTGCAATGGCTGGACCAGCGGTGCCAGGCAGTTGGTCGTGCACGATGCGTTGGAAATGACGGTGTCGCCGGACTTGAGCACGCCATGGTTCACGCCATACACAATGGTGGCGTCGACGTCTTTGCCGCCAGGTGCCGAGATAATGACTTTCTTGGCGCCACCGCGAATATGCGCGCTGGCCTTTTCCTTGCTGGTGAAGAAGCCCGTGCATTCCAGCACGACGTCAACGTTAAGGTCGCCCCAGGGCAATGCAGCCGGGTCACGATTGGCAAGCACGCGAATCTTGTCGCCGTTCACGACCATGTAGTCGCCGTCGACCGCAACCGTGCCGGGAAACTTCCCGTGCGCAGTGTCGAAGCGGGTGAGGTGCACGTTGGTCTTGGGATCGCCAAGATCGTTAATGGCCACGATTTCAATGTCGTGTTTTTTGCCGCCTTCGTAATGAGCGCGCAAAATATTGCGCCCGATACGGCCATACCCATTTATCGCCACGCGAATCGTCATTCTTACTCTCCTGTTTGTAAAACGAGTTCGACAGTCGCGGCCACGCGCCCGACGGTCAAGCCAAAATACTCGAATAGCACGCCGGCGGGCGCGGATTCGCCGTAGGTATCAATACCCACCACAGCGCCATCCAGGCCAACATATTTGTACCAGCCAGACGTTACCCCGGCTTCCACGGCCACACGCGGCAAGCCATCGGGCAGCACGGACTTGCGCCATTGCACGTCTTGCGCGTCGAACACATTGGTGCATGGCATGGATACGACACGCACCGCAATGCCGTTCGCTGCAAGTTGTTCCTGCGCGCCGAGGGCCAATGCCACTTCGGAGCCGGTGGCAATGATGATGGCGCGCGCGTCTTGCGCATCGCGCAGCACGTAGCCACCACGACTAATGGCGGCAAGCGTGGCGGCGTCGCGAGGCACGAACGGCAGGTTCTGGCGCGATAACAGCAATGCGCTGGGGCCGCCGTCTTGAACATTCATGCCTGTGCTGGCCGGCCGCTGAATTGCGTAGGCCCATGCCGCCGCCGTTTCCGTTGTGTCGCAAGGACGCCATACATGCAGGTTGGGAATAAGACGCAGGCTGGCGGCGTGTTCGACCGACTGGTGCGTGGGACCATCTTCGCCCAAGCCAATGGAGTCGTGCGTGAAGACGTGGACCACGCGCTGTTTCATCAGGGCGGCCATGCGCAAGGCGTTGCGCGAGTAATCGGAGAAAGTGAGGAACGTGCCGCCAAAAGGCAAATAGCCACCATGCAGCGCCATGCCATTCATGATGGCCGCCATGCCGAATTCGCGCACGCCATAGTTGATATGACGCCCCAGCGTCAGGTGCTGATTGCCGGCGCGCACCGGCGTGACGCCCTTCCAGTCGGTGAAGTTCGATCCGGTCAGGTCGGCGGACCCGCCCAGAAATTCCGGCAATACGGCGGCGAACGCGGTGATTGCCAATTGCGATGCCTTGCGCGTGGCGAGGGTTTCGGCTTTTTCGTTGCACGCCTGAATGAAGGACTGTGCCTGCTCGGCGAAATCGGCGGGCAGGACACCGGCCATGCGGCGCTGCAGTTCGGCCGCCTGAGCCGGGAATGCCTGCGCATAGGCGTCGAAGCGCGACTGCCAGTCCTGCTGCAGCTGCTTGCCTTTGGGCCGCGCGTCCCACATGGCATAGATGTCGTCCGGGACTTCGAACGCCGTGCCCGGCAGGTTCAGGGCCAACCGCGTTGCGGCGACCTCTTCCTTGCCCAACGGCGCGCCGTGCACTTTTTCGGTGCCGGCCGCATTGGGTGCACCCTTGCCGATGACCGTTCGGCAGCAGATGAGCGTGGGGCCTTTGCCCTGGCCGGCGAAGGTTTTGGCCTGCAAAATGGCCGCGTCGAGCGCAGCCGAATCGTGTCCGTCCACAGCGCGCAATACATTCCAGCCGTAGCTTTCGAACCGCTTGGGGGTGTCGTCGCCAAACCAGTGTTCGACACGGCCGTCAATTGAAATACCGTTGTCGTCGTAGAACACGATAAGCTTGGAAAGCTTGAGCGTGCCCGCCAGCGAGCATGCCTCGTGAGAGATGCCCTCCATCAGGCACCCGTCGCCGGTGAACGCGTATGTGTGGTGATCGACCACCGCATGGCCGTCACGGTTGAATTCTTGCGCCAGCAAAGCTTCGGCCAGCGCCATGCCGACCGCATTGGCCAACCCCTGACCCAGAGGCCCGGTGGTGGTTTCCACGCCCGCCGTGATGCCTACCTCGGGATGCCCGGGCGTGCGGGAATGCAGTTGGCGGAATTTTTTCAGTTCCTGGATCGGCAAGTCGTAGCCGGTCAGATGCAGCAGGGCATAAATGAGCATCGAGCCGTGGCCGTTGGACAGCACGAAGCGGTCGCGATCAAGCCAGGCGGGATCGGCGGGATTATGGCGCAAATGGCGCGACCATAGCGCCTGCGCGATGTCGGCCATTCCCATGGGGGCTCCGGGGTGACCGGAATTGGCTTGTTGGACCGCGTCCATGGCCAACGCTCTGATAGCATTGGCCATGGAGGAATCTTGGGCAGACGTATGGCTCATTTAAAACTCACAAGAGGTGCCGAAACCCCAAAAGGGACCGGCGCCGTCACTAAGGATCGCAAAGCTTCTGATTTTAGCACCCACACGCCAAGCCTTGTATCATTAGCCCCATGGCCACCCCACGCTTCTTCTGCTGCTCCCCGCTTGCGCCGCAAACAACCGTTGAATTACCGGCCGACCTCGCGCATCACGCCATACGTGTGCTGCGCCTGAAGCCTGGTACCGGGATTACGCTATTTGACGGGCGGGGTGGCGAGTATCCGGCGCAGCTGCTCGTCGAAGGCAAAAAGGCTTACGCCGTAACTGGCGATCACGCCGCGATTGAAGCCGAACTTCCAGGCAACATTACGCTGGTGCAAGGCATGGCCGGCGGCGACAAAATGGATTGGATCATTGAAAAGGCCGTGGAACTGGGGGCCAAAAGGCTTGTGCCGGTGGCCGCGCGCAAAAGCGTGCTGCAGTTGTCAGGTGATCGCCTGGCCAAGCGCCTGGTCCATTGGCGGCGGATTGCGCAGGCGGCCAGTGAGCAGTCCGGCAGAAACCGCATCATGCTCGTCGATGAGCCCATGTCCCTGCAAGCCTGCTTAACGGATATGGCGCAGGCCGCCCGGGCCGCGATATTCTGCGATCCCGACGGTCCCCAAACCCTTACTCAGGCCCTGGCACAGTCGCCTGGCGACCTGACGCTGCTCGTCGGACCCGAAGGTGGCTGGTCCGTGCAAGAGCTGGAATTGGTGAAAGAGCACGGGCTGACCCCGGTGCGTTTCGGCAACCGCGTGCTGCGCACCGAGACGGCGGGGTTGGCGTTGATAGCGGCGGTGTGCGCCCTACGCGGTTGGGAATAATGCCAACCGGCGGGGCTTACTCCGGAAAGCCCGAACCAAAATACGGTGTAGGCGCCAGGCCCGGTTCCGGATCGGGATGCTTGCCCGCGTGTTGCACGGTGTAGGCAAAGCGGCGGTCGTTATTAACGGCGAAATCCGCAACATCGGAACAAACCGCCAAAATGGCCTTGGTATCTTCGGCCAGGGCCGGATCGCCGGAATGAAGTTTGTCGAACCATAAAAAAAGCCCCACTTTCTGGTCCAGGACAGTGTCGCACAGGCAATCGTACAAGGCGTCCAGATTGCCGCCAAAAAATTCGGGAAAATCAACCGCCTTCACCACGGCGCGCAATACCGCCGAACGGCTGCGCGCTCGATCACAATCGACGACGAAGCCAGCCATGCCCAGGGCAGCGGCCGCCTCGATCGCATTTACCTTTGAGTCCGCGGAAACATCCATCAGACCGCCTTTTTGCAGTTTCTTCTGCAAAGTTTGGGCTTGGCTCATTCAGGCGCCTCCTTGAAAAACGCTTTTACCTCTTCAACACGGCTCAGGCTGTCGGATCGCCCTAGACGAATCAGCTCCTGGGTATAGCCGGCCTCGAACAACAAATACGAGACGAGCGCGCCACCCGAGGTTTGTCGACGACTGGATGATACCCCGACTACGCGCAGAAACGCCCGCGCGGCGCGCGGCATCTCATCCAGGTGCATCAGTGCGATTTCGTCCAGCGACTGACTGGGCGTAATGGCAAAGGTGCTGACCGGTCGCAGCGTTTGGCTTTTTAATACATCTGCCGGCAACTGCGCAAGCAAACCATTAATACGCTCCATGCGTTCCACATCCATCGACATGCTGTCCAGAAAGATATTTGACAAGGCATGCCCGCCAATTTGCGCAAGTGTAGGGTATTTCGTATCTACTTTCTTTTCCTCGGGGTGGATATCGTCCTTATAACCCGTACCGATGACGAATATTTTTTTTGCGCCTAAATGTATCGCTGGACTCATCGGTGCAAGCTGGCGCATCGAACCGTCGCCGCACCACGCGGTTTGGCCCCGCACCAGCATGGCCCGGGCGGGAAAAATGAAGGGAATCGCGCTGGATGCCAGTAAATGATCAACGCCGATCGCGCAAGGAACCGCCTGGCGCAGCGACCGCTTCCAGGGTTTGATCGTGCGGTGCGATTGATAAAACGTTAAATGCTCGCCGGTCGTGTACGCGGTCGCCGCGATGGCGACGGCGTCCAGCAGGTCGGCATCCATATTGACCTGCAGCCGCTTGAAGTCCAGGGCCCTTGCCAGCAGCTCGCCCAACGGATTGTTATCAAGCAGTGAACGCGGTTGGCGGTTGCGCAGGGCCGGAAGCAACCATCCGGCGGCCACCATGGCAAACCAGTGAAACCCGGTGCGCGCCAGCCCCAAGGGGTCCGAGCGGTACACCATGCTTGTGTGCAGGTTGCTCCATAGGTGGCGCAGGCTTTCCATGCCGCCATGGGGGTCGTCCGCGTGGCACGCCATAGAGGCGGCATTGATGGCGCCCGCCGACGAACCGCAAATAATGCGAAACGGATTGGCAAATCCGCGCGAACGTCCGGGGTCGAGAATGTCTAATATGCCCGACAAGACGCCCACCTGGTAGGCGGCGCGCGCGCCGCCTCCGGTGAGGATCAGACCAACGGGAGCGCTGCTGACCCTGACAGGGTCAGACGCCGCCGGATGTATTGGCATCGACCACGGTAAGGGCCGTCATGTTGACGATGCGGCGTACCGTTGAACTGGACGTAAGAATGTGCACGGGCGCGTTGCACCCCAACAAGAACGGACCGACCGCCACATTGCCGCCAGCCGCCGTCTTGAGCAGGTTATAGGCAATATTCCCGGAATCCACATTAGGACATATGAGAAGGTTGGCCTCGCCGTGCAAGGTTGTGGTGGGCAGTATGCGCTTGCGCAAGGCCTCGTTGAGCGCGCAGTCGCCGTGCATTTCGCCGTCGATTTCCAGGTCGGGTGCGCGTTCGCGCACCATTGCCAGCGCTTCCTGCATTTTGCTGCCAGACGAGGAGCTGCCGGTGCCGAAATTGGAACGCGACAGTAGTGCAACCTTGGGTTCGATATTAAGTCGGCGCATTTCCGCAGCGGCGGAAATCGTGATCTCGGCAAGCTGCTCCGCCGTGGGATTGTCGTTGACGTGGGTATCAGCCATGGCGATCGTGCGTTCGGCCAGCAGCAAAATATTCATGGCGGCATACGTCTTCGCCCCCGGCGCCTTGCCTATGACTTCATCGATGAACCGCAGGTGGTCGGCATAGGCGCCGACCGTGCCGCAGACCATGCCGTCGGCATCGCCCAGGCGGACCATCATTGCCCCTATGAGCGTCAAGCGGCGGCGCATTTCAACCCGAGCCATTTCTTTGCTGATGCCTCGACGGCACATGATTTCCCAGTACGTCGTCCAGTAGCGGTGGAAACGTTCGTCGTAATCGGGATTCGTGACTTCAACATCTTTGCCCAGGCGCAAGCGCAGGCCGAACTTCTGGATGCGGTCGGCCAGCACCGATGGACGGCCCACCAGGATGGGCTTGGCCAGTTTTTCGTCGACAATGACCTGAACGGCGCGCAGCACACGTTCGTCCTCGCCTTCAGTGAACACGATGCGCGATTTCTCGCCGTCGCGGACCATTTTCTTGGCCACGGAGAACATGGGCTTCATGAAGGAACCCGAGCGGTAGACAAACTGTTGCAGCTGTTCCGCGTAGCTTTCCATATCGGCGATGGGCCGCGTTGCCACGCCATCTTCCATGGCCGCTACAGCCACCGCAACGCCGATGCGAACGATCAGGCGCGGGTCGAAGGGCTTGGGAATGAAGTATTCGCGACCAAAGCTGACGCCATAGGTGCCATAGGCGGCGGCAACCATGTCGTTTTGCTCTTCCTGGGCCAATTTGCAGATGGCGGTAACCGCAGCCTTTTCCATGCCGCGCGTGATTGTCGTGGCCCCGACATCGAGGGCGCCGCGAAAAATATACGGAAAACACAGGACGTTGTTGACCTGGTTCGGGTAATCGGTGCGCCCGGTGGCCATGACCACATCGTCACGCACCGCATGCGCGTCCTCGGGAAGTATTTCCGGGTTGGGATTGGCGAGTGCGAGAATAAGTGGCTTCGGCGCCATCTTGGCGACCATTTCGGGTTTGAGAACGCCGCCCGCCGATAGCCCAAGAAAGACATCGGCGTCGTCGATGATTTCGCCCAGCGTACGTGCATCCGTTTCTTGTGCGAAGCGTTGCTTGATGGGGTCCATAAGCACCGTGCGCCCTTTGTAGACCACGCCTTCGATATCGGAAACCCAGATGTTTTCAATGGGCAAGCCCAGATCCACCATGAGATCAAGACAGGCCAGGGCCGCGGCACCCGCGCCCGAGACGACAACTTTCACCGCGCTGACCGCTTTGCCCACGACTTCGAGGCCGTTGATGAAAGCGGCGGACACGCAAATGGCCGTGCCATGCTGGTCGTCGTGGAAGACGGGTCTGTTCATGCGTTCGCGCAATTTGCGTTCGACCGTGAAGCACTCGGGGGCTTTGATGTCTTCCAGATTGATGCCGCCGAACGTGGGCTCCAGACCGGCAATGATTTCGACGAGCTTGTCGGGATCGGTTTCGTTGATTTCGATGTCGAAGACATCGATGCCGGCAAACTTCTTGAACAGCACGGCCTTGCCTTCCATGACCGGCTTGGACGCCAACGCCCCTATGTTGCCCAGCCCAAGAACTGCCGTACCATTGGTGATCACACCAACCAGGTTGCCACGCGCGGTATAGCGGAATGCGTTACGTGGATCGATGACGATCTCTTCGCAGGCAGCTGCAACTCCGGGAGAATACGCCAATGCCAAGTCGCGCTGATTCGACAACTGCTTTGTGGGCGTAACCGATATCTTGCCGGGGCGGCCTTGCTCATGGTATTCCAGAGCGGCTTTGCGAAAATTCTCTTCCATGGTGCTTTTTCTGTCCTCAGTGAATTAGACAGACATTCTATCCCCTGGATATCGTTTAGGACATGGCTGCACGCCATATAAACAACAAGGAAAGGGACGGCCTAAAGCTCCTGGCCCGGATAAGGGAACAGGTCCAACGGATCGAAGAGCGATTTCGTGTGCGCATCCACTTCAGACGCGGGCAATGCCAGGCCGTCGCGAGCACGCTTGCCAGGCGAGTAACGTTGCTCGTAGGATGCCTCGCCCATCGGCTGCGCCTGGCGTTCGTCGATGACGACCCATTCGAGCCAACCCAGGTCGCCGCCATGCCCGAGCATGAGATGCGCGAGATTCACGGTTTGCCCGTCGGCGGGCAACAGCGCATCGAGCCGGTACCGCGCAGGCCAGCGCGATTGCTGTCGGCAGGCCTGCGCATCGGGTTGGGCAGCGATCTGAAATAGTTGCGGTATGAGTTTTTGCAGTTGCGCACCCTTGAGCGGCTTTTGGTTGGCATGGCCGAACATTCCAAGGTTCGCGCTGGTGCCGTCCGCCAGCAGCACGCTGGCATGCTCGATCCCGGATTTGTGGGTATGCCCGGCCTCCCAGTCGCACAGGGTCCTGTCAGCCAACCAGGCGGCCACTGTGATGTGGCATGGGAGGCTGGCAAACTGGTGCAGGCCCGCAGCCTCGAGTTCACCTAACAGACAGCCCGGCTGCACAAACCATTTCGTACTGCCGGGTTCCAGCCGCTGGCATCCCGCCAACTCGCGCCCGGGTTCCACCCACAACACGGGCTGCCCGTTAAGCCGCGCCGCATGGGGCACGCCGTCCAGCGCCATCAGGACGCCATATTCTTCGCATAAGGCCCGTGCCTGCTGCACTTCGCCGGCCTGTTTGGGAATCAGACGGGCGCTGCCCACGTCTTCCTGTTTATCGAATTCGAAGAAAGTACCAGTGGCCATGCGCCGCATGCGCTGGCAGAACGCCTCCCATGGATCCTTGGATACACGGCGACCGGTCAGAAATGCTCGGCGAGAACCCGACTCCATCTTTTGCTTCCTTTGAATGAGCGCGCGCCCGGCGGGGGGAGCGCTACAATCTTTACTTTTGCCAGAGATCAGCCTTATGCCCCGCCTTGCCCAGCGTACTGAACGTGTGATGCCATTCTACGCGGTGGAATTATTCAAACAGGCCAGCGCGTTGAATGCGCAAGGCCACGATATTATCAGCCTGGGAATAGGCGAGCCAGACTTCACTGCGCCGCCGCAGGTCGTGGAAACGCTTAACCGCGCCTCGCAGGCCGGCCTGAGCGGCTATACATCGCCTGCGGGCCTTCCGCTCCTGCGCGAGGCGATCGCCCATTATTACGAACACGCTTTCTCCGCACCGGTCGATCCCGAGCGCATCATTGTCACGGCGGGAGCGTCGGGCGCCCTGCTGCTGGCTGCCATGGCATTGGTCAATCCCGGCGACGAAATCTTGATGCCGGACCCATCCTACCCCGCCAACCAGAACTTCATCATCGCCGCCGGAGGCATTCCCAAGCTGGTGCCATGTTCGGACGCACAGCGTTTCCAGCTCGATGCGGCAAGCATACGCGAGCATTGGGGGCCCGCCACACGAGGCGTGTTGATCGCGTCACCAAGCAATCCAACCGGCACGACCATCACGCCCGATGATCTCAAGGCCTTGATCGCGGAAGTCAAACTACGCGACGGCTTCGTGATCATGGACGAAATCTACCTGGGCCTGTATTACGGCGATAAGCCGCAAAGCGCACTGGTGCTCGACGACAGCATCGTCATCATCAACAGCTTCTCCAAGTATTTCCACATGACGGGCTGGCGCCTGGGATGGCTTATTGCCCCACCCCACCTTCTGCCCGCGCTTGATAAGCTGGCGGCCAGCCTGGCCATATGCGCGCCCACGCTGGCGCAACATGCCGCCATCACCTGCTTCGAACCCGAGGTGATGCGTGTTTATGAAAACAGGCGACTGTCGTTCAAGCAGCGCCGCGATTATCTTTTACCGGAGCTGGAGCGGCTGGGGCTGCATGTGCCCGTGGTGCCCGACGGCGCCTTCTACATTTACGCCGACATCCGCCGGCACAGCCAGAACAGCGACGACTTTTCCCACCGGCTGCTTTACGAGGCGGGCGTCGCCGCTGTGCCGGGGCGCGATTTTGGACCGGCACACGCGGCCTACAGCATGCGGTTTTCCTATGCAACCGGGCTGGACAGGCTGCAAGAGGCAGTGAGCCGCATGGAACGCTTTCTTGCCTGAAGCGGGCGGCGCCGGCGCTTGCCGCTGACGCCATAAGGCTGCCGCTACAAAACTAGCGCCCGACCGGTATACCCGACGCCAAGGCAATGCGCCGCCGCTCGGCCAGCACTTTTGCCCCGTACCCACCATCGCTGGGTCCGGTGGCACCAACATAGCAAGCCAGGCCGCCTTCAACCGATCCCCGGCGCTTGATGCAGTCAAAGAGTATTTGAGAACCCACGCGCATATTGGCGATAGGATTGAGCGCGGCGATCACGCCGTCATTGAAGACTTCGAACTTTTCTTTGTGAACCTTCGTCATGACTTGCATCAGGCCCTGCGCGCCAACATGGCTCTCGGCGTAAGGGTTGTAGCGGGATTCGATCGCGATGACCGCAAGCAGTAGTTGCGGATCCAGGTTCTTTTCCTTGCCAACGATGAAAGCGGTGTGAATGAGTACGCCGGCCACGCTTTGGGCGATCTTGTACTTACGCGCAATATAGCTGCGCAAGGCCAGGGCCTGGGCCTGGGTGACGCCAGGTATCGTCTGCCCCGCCGCGGATGACTTCAACGCGTCGGCGAAGTTCGGTTGCGGCCCTGAAGAGCTTCCGGCATCCGCCTGAAAATTGGCATAGACATTGTCTTGCATGGCGTCGGGCCTCAGGACCATGACCAGGGCCGTATGAATTTGGCTCACCTGTTCGCGCAGCGAAGGCACGATCACGCCCAGCACCACAGTGACCAGTACCGCAATACCCAGGTAAACCGCGCACACGTGCGTTAACTCGCCCAGCGGATACAGAAGCCTGCGAGCCGAGCGGCTGACCAGATTGCCGGAACCCATAACTGCCATTGCACCCTTTTCCCAAGGAAATGAAAAGTCGATGTTAACCTTCGACTACTGCACGACTGTAACCTGACCGGCGAGACTTTGTGAAATACCGAGACCTACGAGACTTTATCGCACAACTTGAGGGCGCAGGCGAACTCAAGCGCGTGAGCACACCCATATCGACCGATCTTGAAATGACGGAAATCAGCGATCGGGTGCTACGCGCCGAAGGTCCCGCACTCCTTTTCGAGCATCCCGTTCATAACGGCGCGCCAGCCGCCATGCCGGTGCTGACCAATTTATTCGGCACGCCACGGCGCGTTGCATGGGGCATGGGCGCCGACGACGTGAGTGCGTTGCGCCAGACGGGCGAACTCCTTGCCTCGCTGCGCGAGCCGGAACCCCCGCGTGGCTTGCGCGATGCGCTGGCCAAGGTTTCCATGCTCAAGGCCGCGCTCTGGGATATGAGCCCCAAGAATGTGAAAGGGGCGGCATGCCAGGAAATCGTGCTTGAGGGCAACGATGTCGACCTAAACCAGATCCCGCTTCAACGGTGCTGGCCGGGCGACGTGGCGCCGCTATTGACATGGGGGCTGGTTATTACCCGCGGCCCCAATGCCAAGCGCCAAAATCTGGGCATTTACCGCCAACAGCTACTTGGGCGCAACAAACTCATCATGCGTTGGCTGTCGCACCGCGGCGGCGCCCTGGACTTCCGCGACCATGCCCTGGCCAACCCCGGCGTGCCATTTCCGATCGCCGTCGCCTTGGGCGCCGACCCGGCCACCATCCTGGGCGCGGTCACGCCCGTGCCCGACAGCCTGTCGGAATACCAGTTCGCGGGTCTGCTCAGAGGGTCGCGCACCGAAGTGACCAAGGCGCTGGGCAGCGACCTGTCCGTTCCGGCTTTCGCCGAAATCGTGCTCGAGGGTCATATACTGCCGTCGTCCGATCCGCGCGCCATTGCCCCGATCGTCCCCGATGGCGTCAATCCGCCGCCCGCCGCAAGCACCTACGAAATGGCGCTGGAAGGCCCCTTTGGCGACCATACCGGCTATTACAACGAGAAAGACTGGTTCCCCGTGTTCACGGTCGAACGCATCACCATGCGGCGCAATCCCCTTTATCACAGCACGTATACCGGCAAACCGCCGGACGAGCCGGCCGTGCTGGGCGTGGCCCTGAACGAAGTGTTTGTCCCGCTCCTGAAGCGCCAGCTGCCGGAAATCGTGGACTTTTATCTGCCGCCGGAAGGATGCAGCTACCGGCTGGCGGTCGTCTCGATACGCAAGCAATATCCCGGACACGCCAAGCGTGTGATGTTCGGCCTGTGGAGCGTACTTCGGCAATTCATGTACACCAAGTTCATTGTGGTCGTGGATCACGACATCGATCCGCGCAACTGGAAGGAAGTCATATGGGCAATGACCACCCGTATGGATCCGGTGCGCGATACCCTGCTGGTGGAAAACACGCCTATCGACTACCTGGACTTCGCCTCGCCGGTATCCGGATTGGGCGGCAAGATGGGCATGGACGCCACCAACAAATGGGACGGAGAGACACAGCGCGAATGGGGAACCCCCATACACATGGATGCGGCTGTCAAGGCGCGCGTGGATTCCCTCTGGGGCGAACTAGGCCTGTGAAAGCGGCGCTGCGCGAACTATTTTTTCATGGATCGCGCGATTTGCCAGCTTAGCAGCAGGCCCGCACCAATACGCCACAGCCCCTTGCGTTTACTACCGCGGGTCAGCAGCGCCGACGCGCTGGAAGCCAGCAAAGGGTAGCGGCGCGTCAGGCTGATGGCCTTGTACAGAAAATCGCTGGGCCGGCTGGACGAAAGCCCTGGAAAAAGGCTGCGGAATACGGCGCGCGGCTTTAATTCAAGCGCCAGCATATTGGCGCTGCGCACCATGTCCTGGCGTTCGATGGCAGCCCGGGAGCGCACCAGTTCAATTTGCAATTCCCGCTCTTTGGCATTGAGCTTTTGTTTCATGGCGCGTCCTTGCCCGGTTGGATGGGAGCCGGCTCGCGCAGGCGCTCGAGCAGCGTCAGGTCGCGTCGCAGCTCGTCCACCGTGGCGGCGAACGGTATAGGAGAAAAAAGCAGCTTGCTTCGTATGCCCAGAAACAGGCCTATGCCCAGCAAGGCATACAACAAGGCCAGCAACCCCAGCGCCATGTACCGCTGCTCCGTGGGCCAAAAGTACAACGCAACGGCAATGGAGAACACAAGGATTGCCAGGGTAAGAAACAAAAGGGCGCCGAAGGCCATCGCCAGCAAGCTGATGATTTGCGCCTTCTGGGCTGACGCCTCGAGGGAGAACAACTCCAGGCGTGTGCGCGCAATGGACACCAGCGTGCATGCCATTTCACCAACGGACTGTCGAAGCGCCATAAGACCGCCCTTTTTAAAGAGTCAATTAAGAGAACTTAAGCCCGGATCAACGGCGGCAAATCAGTGCGCCGATCAGGACTCCGGCCAGGCCGGCCATGCCGATAGCCTGCCACGGATTGTCGTGCACATAGTCGTCAGTGATGCGCGCTGCCTTGCGTCCGCGTTCCAGCACGGCATCCTGCGTGTGATAAAGGGCTTCGCGTGTACGACGCAACGAGCGCATGGCATTTTCGCGCAGCTCTGTTGCCTTTTCGCCGGTAGCCTCGGCCGCCTCGCGCAATGACTTCTCGGCTTCATCGAGGCTGGTTTTCACGTTGTCGATGAATTGCTCTTCGGTTCCGGTGATATTGGATTTCGCCATGTTTAGCTCCTGGTCGAATTGGTTGTACTACTAAAGGGTAAAACACATGCAAGAATACTACCGCAGCTTGGTCACTTCGACGAGCGATGTCACCCCGCTTTGCGTACTTTCTTGTTTCATGACCATATTCAGGTCTGGACAGAACCAATCCGTGACAGCAGATGTCATGCCAGGCACCGGCAACACCAATCCATTGAAGGACGCCTGGGTAGGATCTGTGACGCGGGTGTAATGAATCGGCCAGCACGACTGGCTGCCCGCCGCCGTTTGGATGGTCTGGCGTTCACCGACCTTTTTCTGTCCGGTATTGATGACAATGGGCTCGGTTTTGACTGCCTTGTGACCGACATTGATCTGGAAACGCATGGCGGGAAAGGTCTGACCCACCGAAGTAATGGGCCGGCCGTAGGCGAACAGGCCCAACATGCGCAAGTCGAACTTGCCGTCGACCGGTTCCCGTGCGCCCTGCTCATTGCGGCGTTCAAAGCTTGCTTTGCCGTTCTTCACGGCCATCCAGTAGTCCAGCGACGTCTTTCCGCCCGGCAGGCCGGCAAGGCCGAACGTGGCAGTTCCCTGGACACGTGCCTCGCAGGTGTCGGCACCTTGCTTTTGCACTTCAGTGAACGCCAAGTCCGCGCCCAATTGCATGCCGCCCGAACCACTAAGTTGCGCCTGCCCGCCTTCGTGCATGAATGGCGCTTCACAAAGCCCTGCGAAGGCCGATCCACTAAAAAGAGCCATGGCGACGGCCACGACCCTGGCATTCCGAGTCAAACGCATATGCATCCCCATGTTTGGTTTTGTCTTTCATCCTACCGCATCCGAGAAGGGGTACTCTGACAAAAGCCAAGGAAATGTAATCAGAAATGATCCATGGGCTTCAAGTTTTACGCCTCCTTCTGACGCGTACCGAAGATGCGGTCGCCCGCGTCGCCCAGGCCGGGGATGATATAGCCATGCGAATTAAGGTGACTGTCGATGGACGCTGTATAGATATGCACGTCGGGGTGACGCTTGGCCACCGCCGCAATGCCCTCGGGCGCCGCCACCAGGACGAGCGCACGCACATTCACGCAGCCGGCATTCTTAAGAAGATCGATCGTTGCATTCATGGATCCCCCCGTGGCCAGCATGGGATCGACAATAAGCGCCAAGCGTTGCTCGAGCTGACCCACCAGGCGTTCCAGATAAGCCTGCGCTTCAAGCGTTTCCTCGTTGCGTGCGATTCCCACCGCGCTGACCTTTGCACCGGGGACCAGGCTGAGCACGCCGTCGAGCATGCCGATGCCCGCACGCAATATGGGCACGACCGTGACTTTCTTGCCGGCCAGCTTCTCGACATTCAGTGCGCCGCACCATCCCTGGATGCTGGCCGGTTCGAGTGGCAGGTCTTTCGTTGCCTCGTAGGTCAGCAAGGCCGCGATTTCCTGGGACATCTCGCGAAAATTTTTAGTGCTTAAGTCGGCACGCCGCATCAGCCCCAGCTTATGCCGTATGAGGGGATGGCGAATTTCGTGTATGGGCATGGAGCTTCCTGCAAAGATTGAATGACGTAAGCGGCCTTGTGCGCCTGAACCGTATTATGCAACGCTTATCGCGCCGCCAGCCAGTTGATCAAGCCATCGTTGAAAGCCCGCACGCCCGCCGAGCGCTCATCATTCACGATGCTGACGACGATGTAACGCTTGCCGCTGGCGCCCAGCACGTAGCCAGCAATTGCCCGCACATTGCGCAGCGTTCCCGTCTTCAAGTGCGCCATCCCTTTGGTTTCATCGCTGCGCAGCCGCCGGCGCACCGTTCCGTCGACACCCGAGATCGCCAGGGAGGACATGAACTCCGGCATCAGGGATGAATTCCATGCCACTCCCAACATGCCGGCCATGCCTTCCGCCGTTACACGGCCTTCGCGGGAAAG